>JALNYY010000008.1 GCA_023229605.1 Methylobacter sp. | reverse complement strand
GTTTTTATTTTTTGTTTTTCTTGATCCATTTTCGACACACTCTCTATTTTTAGGTTATTTTAGATTGTGTGTCCGGTTTAGTGTAGACACTTCAGGTCACTGGTTCACTCTCATATGTGAATACATACGTAATGTGTTTCCCGATCTGCGCTTTGATAATGGCGCAAGCTTCGGTATTGAGCGGCACAGCTACTTTCGCTTGGGTAGCATAAATCCATGCACAGCGGCGCGTCATATCGATTTGTTCCCCAACAAGCCGGTAACATTCGTGGTAAACTCAATTTTAAAAATTAAATAGCTATCAAGTACCAGTGAATGGGGCCGGACCAAGTCAACAATATGTTTTCATGGAAAGAATACATAAAACCTGAAATTTAACCGATAAATCACCGGATGAGCCGGTGATTTTCATGTTACTCCTTTTAGAAGTAGTTTATCGACTAACTGCTAAGGGGCGTTAACCACCCGACGAACAAAGAGAGCCAACTCCTCTCAATTTTTGATCAATCTTGACGGTCGCTTGTCGGCCAATTTTTGACGCTTGCGTCTGTAAATTGAGTGGCGGGTCAAACGCCAAAAGCTGTCATTTGTAACGTAGGGATAACTGAGTGTGGAACGGAAAGCCAAAATAAACGTTTTAATAATTTCGTTCTGGATGAGCGTGATGTCTGATTAGATGCATAATTGCAAGACCGCTTCCCTGGTGTTTCTTGACATTTGCTTTGGAAGTCGTTTTTGTCTACAACGAATGTCTGGTATAGTTGAATACTTTAAAACTTTATCAAAAATTAAAAATATTCGCTTACAGTTATCTACATTTACTGCATGAGCATGTTCGAGTAGAAAAATGAAGAAAAGATACCTCCAATTCAATAACAAGCGAAAAATCAAAAAGCTGACAGATGTCGAATTGCAACATTGTTCAGAACTTGCAGATAAGGTTAGTTATGGTGGTAATCCGGAACACAAAATGAACCCAGGCGATTTTGGCCTTACGCCTCCAAGCAGCCCACGCCCCGGAAAGTCCCTGTGTGACACAGTCAAAATATTTTCAAAAAAAATTGCTTTGGAACATCTTCAATCCGGATTGCGTCAAGGGCTTATCAGTGAGCGTTGTAACGGAGAGTGGCCTCAAAATATTTGGTCTGTCACCCAGAGAGGTATCGCACTGGAAGCTCAACTTGAGAATCCGGAAACCGGCATTTATCACGGCTACCCGATGCCTGAATCAGATCCTCTTGCAGCGGAGATAACCAAGTTATGGAATTCTAAATGACCACATTTAAGCTTACCCACGACTGGACAGCGGCCGGACACGATAATCCGGAAATCTTCCACACCATGGCCAATTTAGCTTTGCATATTGGCCATGTTAGCCTGATGCAAAATGAAGACATCTGGGCTAAGACGATTCGGGACTCTGTTCTGGTATCGGCTTACCCTCTTGCGATGTGGTTGGCATCTTCCTGGTGGCGGCTGAATTTTGAACTGTTGCCTGCTCATGGGATAGCCCCGTCTATCGATTGGCGCATGGCGCATGAAATGGGTGCCGCCAATCACGGTTTTGTCTGGCCCAAGGTCCTGTTCGCATCGGACTGCGAAGTCATGCAAATTTGGGCAACTCCGTCTAGCGCAACTCTCCAACAATCCGTCAGATATCTGAACGGGTTGGATACTTCGGCATCCATCAAATTAGCCGACTTCCAGCGTAGTCTGGAATATTTTATTACGTCAGTACTGAGCCGACTCGATGCAGTTGGTTGCCGAAATACCGACCTGTGGAATCTCTGGCAGCTGATACAGGAAGAGCGTGCCGATCCGCAAAGTTTGAATTACCGCCGTGTTGAAGCCGAGTTAGGCTACGATCCGGATGAATGTCCCGAAGCAATGATGGACAAGGCACAAGCGCTAGAACAACGAATGGGTTCCGCAGCACTCACCGAACTCGCGCCGGTATATGGCCGAGCCGTCGGCGACTCATCGCTTAATGCCCTTCAGGAAATTATCGAGAGCCCCGGTCTGACCGGGGCACCAGACGTGCCTTCGCTACAAAAAGCCAAATCCACAAAAGGCGCACCCTGGCAACGTGCCGTTGCTGTTGCGCGCGAATTGCGCGAATCGCTAAGTAAACGGGACAGTGTGATAGACAACAAGCAACTTTACGATTTATTGGGGCTGTCAGCCACCGCAGTAGAAAACTGGATGCCTACCGCGCGTAATAACGCAGCTATAGCTGTGCCTAAAGACAACAATCAATTCAAATTCGTCCCGCGTAAGCCCCATCCTATGGCCAAACGTTTTGAATTGGCGCGCCTGCTCGGCGACTACATCTTGACAGGCAATACGGGTAGCCAATGGCTGACCAGTACCGATTTATCCACTTCGCGGCAAAAATATCAACGCGCGTTTGCCGCCGAATTTCTTTGCCCGATCGACGCATTGCAAGATTTTTTACAGAATGACTATTCGGAATCCGCTATTGAAGATGCAACAGAACATTTTCAGGTAAGTCCAGCAACTGTAAACGGCTTGCTAAGAAATAACGGTCTTATTTTTTCGCCGTTCATGGGCGATTACGCCGATGCCAAATTACCCTATCAGTTGGGAGTCTGATAGTCAGGTGTGTAGAACAAACTGGCCGATTGAGTTTTTGTTACAAAAGACTGGTATGGATCGAAAGCGGAAGTTCCTATTGCATCTGTTCAAACGCTCATTGGCAAGTTTAAGAGATTGTTGGTCATTTCTGTTCGGCTTACCATTTTCCCGCTTCGTTCCTTTCAATCATATTTATAGGTATTTACATTCTTCATCGCCGGTTGGCTTGATTTTACAGATTCGCTGTCTAGTTGGTGTGTTTGGTTTTTGTTGGATGGTTTGGATAAATCTTATTGTTGATTGCACTATGTTGTTCATCGTTGTTGATGCGGAATTGGCTTGATTTGCTTCGGTTTCCTTTTTGGATTCTATGCTTTTTGCTATGAGCACTAACGCGATTGTTCCGATTAAAATAGTTTTGTAAATTAATCCCATTTTCGTACCTTTAAATGAATGTTTATATTTTGTAAATAACGGCCTGCATCAGTCGCAGTAATCTGGCCTTCGGCCTTAATCCGGTTTAGGTTTTAAACGTCCCCCATTGTGTCAATGCCCTTCGCGCGGCTATGTACCCGTGGGCAGGTTTTTTCTTGCTTCCTCCATTTTCGGGTTGATCTGTCTAGCTTCAGGCATGATGTTAGAGTTTAGCGTACTCGCTACCGAAAATCGACCAGTCGCCGAAATTTCCTGGTTACAGGATTTGCCGTCGGATTTTGATATAACAAGCTTTACCCGTTCTTCTTTAGTTCGCGCTATTGGTAACGGTGTGCCGTATGGGGTGGCGCTGGCTGTTGCCGAGCCGGCGAAAAATACAAGGTCGGGCGTTGCGGTTTGCGCTTGTTCTTCCGGCCTACAGCGTCAAGCCGGTCATGCTTCGACAATGCTCTCCTGAGCGCCGCCGAAGCCTGTCATGAGTTTATCGAATGGGGCTCAGCACGAACGGCTTGACGATAGAAGACAGTGATTTCGGGAAGTTATTTTTTAACCAAATCCTAGGCGCCGGCCAAGTAACAGTTAATGCGTTACTTACTACTGGATTCGTTTGCCCGCATTAGGCCATCAAAAAATTACGGTTCTGATCAGGGTAGGGCTTGGAGCGGCAACGGTTCATTTACGATAAACCTGCTGCTTTTGTGGTGGTAAGTTTCAGGCGTTCTTTACGGCTCTAATGCATGTCGCTAGAAAACCAAGCGATTAAGGTATAAAGGCTCGACGCAATAACATTATCACAGGATGCTATTGTGTTTTTATATTCGATACAATGTAAACTGGTAGCAGATTTTACTTAACTAGGGGGATTTAACTATGACGCCTCAAATTACTCTCCGATCCGCTTTACTCGGAATAACTATTTGTTTAGTAGCCTACACTGTTTCTGTAAGGGCAGACCGAGCATTAGAACAACTAGAAGAACAACAACGGCAGCAACAACTAGATCGGCAACTTGAACAGCATCGACAACAACAACTGCAACAACAACTAGAGCAACAACTAGAACAACGGGAACAACGGGAACCACAACGAGAATTAGAACAAGAGCGAGAACAACAACAGCAATTACAACAAGAACTGGACCGAGAACGACAGCTTCAACAACAACTACAACAACAATTACAGCAACTAGAACCACTACAGCAACAATCAAATCCGAGAAAGCGAAAAGCCCATCCTTCTAGGCCTAAAGATGCGGTACAATAATTTTCATTTTAGGTGTAGCGTAAATGTAGGCAGGTCGTAGACTGTCGCGGCGTAAGCAATTGGCCAGCGGCCCAACCGCGTGCTGAATGGCCGAATCGAATTGATGTAACGCATTGCGATAATTCCCAATTCGGCTCGCCTTCATTACCTAATCAACCGCTTTAAACGTCTGAATCCAGACAGATGCATGAGAATCATCAAAGAATGAATCAAGGCTGACGCACATTTGTAAATGGCTCATATCTCGGGCAGCACAAGCTCGAGATAATGCTTTCTCCGTAAATATCGCTACCCCAGACACGATGCGCACATTAAGGCTTACAGTTGCTTTGTTTTTTTGCCTGTTTATTTCCATTGCAAGCGCCGAAGATATGGCATATCTGCTGAACACCACACCGACCGAGAGAGCCGAATCACAAACCCGTTTCATGAAGACAAAGCTGAACCTATCCCAGGATGATGCGGCCAAGGTTCAGGCGATCAACCAGAAATACGCAGAAAAAATAGAACCCGTATTGAAAGGGCCAAGCATCGGCTTCTTTAAAATGCGAGACATCAAAGCTATTCTGGAAGAGAAGGAGGGCATATTGAGCAGCGTTTTGACGCCCGAACAGTTTGATGCCTACGTAAATGCCAAAGACGAGTTGAGGCAAGCGATGCAACAGGACCTGAATCCACGTTAACTTGGAAAAAAATTATCGGATACTCGTCTAATATTTTATTTGCTATACAACCTGCAAAAGTGATGTAACTGTTTTGGGGTGTAGCGACTACCCTAAATGTTGGGCGATTTGACAAATTTCATGAATCATCCCGGAGACAAACAGCATGCCATATTTAAAACTGAACACCAATATTGTGACCAACACAGAACAGTCAACACAGTTGTTAACTGAGCTGTCTCAATTGCTGGCTAAAGAAACCGGCAAACCGGAACGCTATGTGATGGTTGATGTGAACGCTGGCAAAACCATGCTGTTTGGTGGAAATGCTGATCCGCTCGCTTATCTGGAATGCAAAAGTATCGGGTTAACCACCAGTCAGGCTAAAGCCTTGTCCGCTTCTATTTGCCAGGTATTGACGGAAAAGTTAAAGCTTTCAAGTGACCGTATTTATATCGAGTTTAGTAACTGTCCGGCTGAGTGGTGGGGCTGGAACGGTTCGACATTCGGCTAGATACCGCCGCTTGTATGGATTAGCATTGGGTACGGGAAATCAATGGCAGCGCAATTAGCATACACAAATGCCCGTATACAGCTTGTGTTAAGCTGTATTAATGAAAGCTGTCCGGGTAAAAGCGTAAATAGCAGGTAGAGGGGCACATTAAGCTCTGCCCCGTTCGGATTGGGCAGTATCACTTTAAACAGATGGATAAAATCATGAAAAAACAAATTTTGCTTGCTGTAACAATAATGCTCAGCATCTTAGCCTTTACTGCGTCAGCCGAAGAAATCGGTGATGTAAGCACGACATTCAAGCTGTTGGGAGCCAATCATAAAATTGTCATTGAGGCTTTTGACGATCCGGATGTGTCTGGTGTTACATGCCATGTATCACATGCCAAAACAGGCGGCATAAAGGGCGCAGTAGGATTAGCTGAAGACCCGTCAGAGGCGTCAATTGCATGTCGGCAAATAGGCGTAATTGACGCGAGCAAATTGGATAAATTGAAAAATGGCGACGTGGTGTTTAAAGAAAGCCTGTCACTGATTTTCAAGAGTCTGCAAGTGGTGCGTTTTTACGATAAAAAACGTAATGTTCTGGTTTATCTGGCTTACAGCGACAAGGTGATTGAAGGTTCACCGAAGAATTCTATTTCGTCTGTGCCCGTCATGAAGTGGGATTAGTAGCGCGGTAGTATGGGCTGTGGCAGCTTGCCGATTCTTTAATGAAGCTGTTTAACGACTACACGCAGGAACACTTGGTGCCGATGCCGGGCGCACATCTTTTATAAAAATGATTTTGCCTGTTCTGCCATTCGCATAGGTTCAGCCTGGAACATAAATGCCTATACCCAGCTACGTTAGATCCAGTAACGCATCGAATAAGCGCTAGACTAATTTAACCAGGACCTATGGCGGTTAAAAGTTTGCTGTGAAGATAGCGCGTTTGCCAGTAGAACGAATAGCCGGAAAAAAGCAGCGCCGGCTATTGCGAAAAGAGAGGCTAGTAAAATCATTATCGTTATAATTTTCATGCTGAGTTACCAAATATTTATTTAATTTGAGTGAGAATAATCCTCCCGTTAAACAGGCAAAACAAGCAATTTAATTAGCGCTTAAATAAAAGGTAGTTACACGTTTAGCCGCTTTAGCCGGTGCCATAGCGGCCTGTTGTGAGTCTGCAACAATTTATCCGGGTTGAATCTTATATGCCGGAAAGGCACTTACTATTTGCATCTGGTGTGGTTAAACGAATAAATGGATTTTGAAGGCTATGCTGGTTTTTTACGAAAAAAACAACAAAATTATAAGTGGCTATCCGCTGATAAATTTATAGTAATTTTTATATACAAGGCCGCAATCAACCGCAATGACTGCCGAGAATTTTTGTTTGCCGCTGATGGATAAAGAAGCATGCATTTTGGAAGGGCAGGTTAAGGCATAGAATTCCGCCGCATGATCTAAGTCTGTAAAATAGCATCCAATATTTCTTCGTTTCAATTCGTCGACGCTCAATGGTATGGGGCAAAGAGCCGGATAACCCCTGTCGACAAAAAAGACATCAAGAACGTAGCTTCCAGAATCGACTGCCGTGATGACGCTGTTAAATTGCTGTTTGCCGGATTGAAAAACATTTTCCCAGATTATCAAATACATAACATGACTTCCAAAACAGCAAAAACCGGTTTTATTATCGCTATCAGCGTTATTGGACTGTTGCATCACTTTTTCGAGGTCAGCCTATGGTGGTTGACATTGCCGGCGGGTCTTTACAAGACCTTAATTATTTACGGTTCGGCTAACATTCAATCCAACTTTCACGCCAAGGCCCATTGCTGCGCAGATTCTTTCGAAAAAGAAATAGCCGTTTCTTTTGATGACGGTCCAAACCAAAAATACACCCCGCAAGTGCTGTCCGCATTAGCGCAGTACAATGCCGGCGCGACATTTTTTGTGATAGGGAAAAACATTCGGGGCAATGAAAATATTTTGAAACAGATAGATGCGGATGGACACAGCATTGGCAATCACAGCTACACGCATTCTTTTTTTATGGATTTTAAAAGCCTGCAAGGCTTTAAGGATGAGCTAAACCAGGCGGCAGATGATGTTTTCGAGGTTATAGGCAAACGCATGAAGCTGTTTAGGCCTCCCTATGGAGTCACGACGCCCAATCTTGTTAAAGCATCAAATGCGTTGAATTACAGCATTATCGGCTGGAGTATCCGATCCCTGGACACGACCGCAGATCACGCGCACACCATTACCCAACGTGTGCAAAAACAAATCAAACCGGGGGCTATCATCCTGTTTCATGATACGTCCGATAAAACTATCCAGGTGCTGAAACAAACGCTTAATTTTGCCCAGGAAAACGGCTACAAAATCGTCAGCGTAGAGCATCTTTTGAAGATCGAAGCCTATGAATAACGGTTTAATTCTTGCCGATATACGTCGGCTGAGACAGGCATGATGAATGGCTGTTACTTCGGTTCTATACGCTGTATTACATCCCTGTAATCTGGATACCGGCATTCCCTGCCGGTATGACGACTGGCGGAGGAGCGTTGTTGATTTGCCGGTTACTTTTCCACGGCAATTTTTAACGCGTCATCCGCCTTTTCCAGCCAGATAAACTGGAGCTGGCTTCTTACCGCTTCGGGTATTTCTTCAAAGTCTCTTTGGTTGCGCGCTGGGAGCATCACCGTCTTTATCCCGGCCCTGGCGGCGGCAATGACTTTCTCTTTAATACCGCCGACCGGCAACACCAGCCCACGCAGGCTGATTTCTCCGGTCATGGCGACATCGCTTTTCACAATCTTTTCAGAAAAAGCGGAATAAAGTGCAGTGAACATGGCGACCCCGGCGCTGGGGCCGTCTTTAGGAATGGCGCCGGCAGGCACATGCACATGTATGTCGTTTTTTTCGAATATTTCCGGGTTTAAGCCCAGCTCATGGGCGTGCGATTTCACCAGGCTTAATGCGGCCTGAGCGCTTTCTTTCATGACATCGCCCAACTGCCCGGTAAGGATCAGTTTGCCGTTACCGGGTAAACGGGCGGCTTCAATAAAAAGAATGTCGCCGCCGACCGGTGTCCAGGCCAGTCCTGTGGCGACACCAGGGACGCTGGCGCGCATGGCGACGTCGCTGTCGAACTTTTTCGGCCCCAGAATGCCGTGAAGCTGTTCGGCATCGATCCGCTCACTAACGGCAATACCCTCGGCAATGCGCATGGCGACATGACGAAATACCGAACCGATTTCCCGTTCCAGGTTTCTGCAACCGGCTTCGCGGGTGTAGTCCTGAATAATGGCCAGTATGGCGCTATCGGTGATTGTGCATTGTTCGGGGCTTAGGCCGTTGCTTTCCAGTTGCCTGTGTACCAGATAGCGTTTGGCGATCTGGAGCTTTTCATCCGAGGTATAACCGGTTAATTCGATCACTTCCATCCGGTCGCGCAAAGGCGCGGGGATGTTGTCCAATACATTGGCGGTTCCGATAAACATGACGTGGCTCAGGTCGAACGCTACGGCCAGATAATTGTCGCGGAAGGTTGAGTTCTGCTCGGGGTCCAATACTTCCAGCAAGGCTGACGAGGGATCGCCATGAAATCCTGAACCGAGCTTGTCCATTTCATCGAGCATAAATATCGGATTATTAGTGCCGGCCTTGCGTATGGATTGGATAATATTGCCCGGTAATGCGCCGATATAGGTGCGCCGGTGGCCCCGGATCTCGGCTTCGTCATGCAGGCCGCCGAGGCTGGCGCGGACAAATTCACGCTCGGTTGCCCGGGCGATGCTGCGTCCCAGAGAAGTTTTGCCGACTCCGGGCGGTCCGACAAAACATAAAATAGGACTCTTGCCATTCGGGTTCAGTTTGCGCACCGCTAGAAATTCCAAGATGCGCTGCTTGATTTTATCCAGGCCGTAATGATCTTCATTCAGTATTTCACGGGCTTTTGCTATATCAATAACACCGGCACTCGCGACGGACCAGGGCAGCTCGGTCAGCCAGTCGAGGTAGGTTCGAATCATCGAATATTCGCCGCTGGCATCGGACATGTGCTGCAAGCGGCCCAGTTCCTTGCGCGCTTGTTTTTCCACATCTTCAGGCATCTTGGCTGCGCTAATGGCGTTGCTGACGTCTTCAATTTCGGCGGAGCGCCCATCTTCTTCGCCCAATTCCTTCTGGATGGCCTTCATTTGCTCCCGCAAAACAAATTCGCGTTGCTGCTGCCCCATGGTTTCCTGGGTTTGTTCGCTAATTTTGTTTGAAAGCTTCAATACTTCGATTTGGTAATTGAGTAGTTCCAGGATTTTGTCGATACGTTCCCGTATATCAAATAGCGCCAGTATCTCCTGTTTCTCGGCAGGTTTTGAAATCAGGTAGCTGGCGATCAGGTCGGCCAGCATTGCCGGAGAGGCGATAGAGCGAATCGCATTAACCAGTTCGTCAGGCGCCTGCCGCGTCTGCATCAGCATTTCCAGCGCTTTTTGTTTGAGCGTTATGACTCGCGCCTCGACATCCTGGGAGCTTAGTTCAGGCTCTTCGTAACGCTCAATTCGGGCGACAAGAAACGGATAGCCCGGCAAGAATCCCTTCACACGAAAGCGTTGCACACCCTGACACACAATATGATGCGCGCCATCGGGAGCGGTTATGTAACGTAAAATCTCCGCCACAGTGCCGACAGTGTGGAGGTCATCCGGGCCGGGCTCTTCGTTTTTGTCCAGCAGCTGCATGATCAGTCCGACCGGTTTCTCCGAACGTACCGCCTGTTGCACCGCAGCAATAGAGAGTTTACGGCCTATCACCAACGGGGAAATATTTTGCGGGAACAGCACGGTGCCGCGCATAGGTACAATGATAAGCGCGTCATCGGGAATAGCCGGAGATTGCAGCGGAGCCTCCTGTTTTATTTCTGAAGACGGCTCTTCCGCATCCGGCGCTGATCCTAGAAGTATATTTTTCAGATCTTTGATTTGCATAAGAAGCCTTTATAGTTTCCGCAGTGAAATGAATAAACAACCGTCAACAAATTCGCGAGCGCCGATTTCAAAGCGCCCGGCCGGCAGCTCAATGCGCCGCTCAAATCGGCCATAGGGAATTTCCAAGCGCCGGATATGCGCTTCTGCACTGACAGGCAGATGCCGCTGTCCGAGAACAATCAGGTGGTCGTCTTCCAGTATGACGGTCAAATGCTCCGGGGCTACGCCCGGCAGTGCAATCATGATTTTGAATTCATAATTGGTTTCGTAGACATCGATAGGCGGTTCCCACGTCGGTCGTTTGACGCTCATAACAGCCGGTCTAAAGAACTGCCGATGCAGACGATCAGCCCGGTCCAATATTTCGCAAGCTTCCGCCCACATCCAAGATTCAAGATTACGTGATGACATAATGTGTTATTCCAGGTTATTGCTGTTTAACTATGCAAGCTGCGTAATGGGTTGTCCGGGGTAAAAGCAAAACAGGCTTAGGTCCGGACTTTTCAATAGTCGGCACTGCCGCCAAAAGCAAAAGTCCAGCCCATAGTAACGGCCGGTTTTTCATTTAACTTAAGACCCCGGCGATGAAATCAGCCAAGCTCGGCAACGATGAATCGATAGAAAAAGAGTTCCCATGCTCCGCATGGGAACTCTGTCATTTTTCGCGACTTAAGCGTAAAGCTTAGCAGATTATTTTTCCACTTTAAGCGCCAAAAATACCGGATTGCCCTGACGTTGCACCAAAACAGCGATTGATTTGCCGGCAGGGAGTTTCTTGACGGTTTTTTCAAAGTCAGCTGCATCGCGGATCACGTCGTTCTGGATACGCAAAATGACATCGCCGCGCTGAATCCCGGCATCTTTTGCTGTGCCTTTGGCGACATCCTGAACTAATACGCCGTTTTTAGAAACTTCCAAGGCTTTTCTTTGTTCATCGGTTAAGTCGATGACATTGATTCCCAAGCGATTATGCGGGAGTTTTGGCGCCGTCTTGGCGTCTGCCAGTTTGTCGACTTCATCGGGCAGCAGTCCCACTTTAAATTCGAGGGTTTTAGTCTCGCCTTGCCGGATGATTTTTAATGTGGCTTTGTCATTGATTGGCGTTATACCGACCATGGGCGGCAAGTCACTTGAGTTTTCAATTTGCTGGCCATTAAATTCGGTAATAATGTCGCCAATCTGCAAGTCGGCTTTTTCTGCGGGACTGCCGGGCATCACTTTGGAAACCAACGCGCCCTGCGGTTTTTTCATGCCGAATGTTTCGGCCAGCTCCCGCGTGACATCCTGTATTTGAACGCCCAGCCAGCCATGTGTCGCTTTACCGGTGGCTTTTATTTGATCGACGACATTCATCACCACATCCATCGGTATGGCGAATGAAAGTCCCATAAAGCCGCCGGTGCGACTGTAAATCTGGGAATTGATGCCGACGACTTTGCCTTCCATATTAAACAAGGGGCCGCCTGAATTACCCGGATTGATGGCGACATCGGTCTGGATAAACGGCACATAATTTCCTCCGGGCAGGCTGCGGCCTTTAGCGCTGACGATGCCGGCGGTGACGGATTGTTCAAAGCCAAAAGGCGAGCCTATGGCCAGAACCCAGGCGCCTACCTGGAGTTTGTTCGCATCGCCAATGGTCACTGCAGGCAAGTCTTTGGCATCGACCTTTAATAACGCGACGTCAGTGCGCGCATCGGAGCCGATCACTTTGGCTAACAGTTCGCGGTGGTCGGATAATTTGACCACGATTTCATCGGCATCTTTTACCACATGGCTATTGGTTAAGATATAACCATCAGCGGAAATAATAAAACCCGAGCCTAAGGAGGTCGTGTCCCTTGGCACATAGCCGCCGCCCTGCTCATCTAAAAAGCGCTTAAAAAACTCTTCCATTTCGGGAGGCATGCCCTCCGGAAGTTGCGGTTGTTCGGGAGCGTTTTCAGCCTCAGGCGGCGCTTTTTGCGTGGTGCTGATGTTGACCACGGCGACACCGTTGGTCTTTACCATCTCGGTAAAATCCGGCAAATCAGCTAACACGTTTCGATTAAACAGCACGATCAGGACAAAACACCACCTAACTTTCTTGAGCATAAAAACCTCCATTTAATACCATTAATGAAATAACTTATGTTGAAAATAGCAATCAAGGTGATTGATATAAAATTGTGTTATCGGACTAAAAAGCTTTATTATCCACCAATTGCAACTAAGCATGTTAGTACAATAACTTTTCCCTTATTTGACCGGCCGGCTACTTTTATCTGATGCCTAATTCCCAAAATTACGATGTTCTTATTATTGGCAGCGGCGGCGCGGGTTTAAGCTTGGCGCTTAAGCTGGCTGACCATTCAATGCGCATTGCCGTGCTGTCGAAATTCGCCTTGACGACGGCCAGCACCTATTATGCGCAAGGCGGTATATCCGCTGTTTTCGGCGCCGACGATTCTATTGAATCGCATATTGACGATACGTTGGATGCCGGCGCGGGGCTTTGCGATCCTGAGATTGTCAGGCTGACCGTGACGCACGGCAAGAGTTCGATAGACTGGCTGAGGCAGCAAGGCGTTGCTTTTACCGAGGAGCAAACCGCATCAGGGGAAGTCAAACTGCATTTAAACAGGGAAGGCGGACATTCCCATCGCCGCATTGTGCATACCGCCGATGCAACGGGCAAGGCGGTGTCGTTGTCGCTGATTGAGCGCGCCAAGGAACACGCCAATATCGAATTGTTTGAGCATCATAACGTGGTGGAGCTGATTACCAGTAAAGGGGATGCGGAAAAACGGATTTTAGGCGCTTATGTTCTGGATTCAAAAAGTCAGCGAGTCAAGACGATGGCGGCTCGAGTCGTGGTTCTGGCAACCGGCGGCGCAAGCAAGGCCTATCTTTACAGCACCAATCCGCAAAGTTCGACCGGCGACGGCATAGCTTTGGCTTGGCGCGCAGGCTGCCGGGTCAGCAACATGGAATTCATGCAATTTCATCCGACGTGTCTTTATCATCCGCATGCACATTCTTTTCTGATCAGCGAAGCGGTAAGAGGCGAGGGCGGTAGATTGATCCTGCCGGACGGCTCCCCGTTTATGCAGAATTTTGATCCGAGAGGGGAGTTGGCGCCTCGGGATATAGTGGCTAGGGCCATAGACCATGAAATGAAAAAACGCGGCATAGACTGTGTTTATCTCGATATTAGCCACAAACCGGAACAGTTCATCCGCGAGCATTTTCCGACGATTTATCAGCAGTGCCTTGAGTTTGACATCGACATCACCAAGCAGCCGATTCCGGTCGTTCCGGCGGCGCACTATACCTGCGGCGGCGTATTGACCGACAGCTATGCGCGTACCGATATTGGCAATCTCTATGCGATAGGCGAAGCAGCCTGCACCGGTTTGCACGGCGCAAATCGCATGGCCAGCAACTCGTTGCTGGAATGTCTGGTGTTCGCGGAACGCGCCAGCGAGGATATTTTGCAGAAACTGCCCGGCATTATGCCTCCACCGGAACTTCTTGACTGGGATGAGTCAAAAGTCAGCGATTCCGATGAGGAAGTGGTTGTTTCCCATAACTGGGAGGAATTGCGCCGTTTTATGTGGGATTATGTCGGCATCGTCAGAACCGATAAACGCTTGAGCCGGGCAATGAGCAGGGTGGAATTGCTTAAAAAGGAAATCGCCGAATATTACAGCAATTTCCGTGTTACCAGTGATTTGCTCGAATTGCGCAACTTGGTCATCGTCGCCGAATTAATCATCCGTTGCGCACAGCAGCGCAAGGAAAGCCGCGGTTTACATTACACGCTGGATTATCCGGAAACCGATAACAGCAAACCTGCGCAAAACACTGTTTTGACGCCGCAGCCGACTGACCATCGTTAATGCGCTAGGGCTTCAACAGCGGCTTGATAGCTAAAGCCGCTCGCTCACAGTCTATCGCCGATGCCTCGACGCGGTGACTCAAAAAAAGATCGCTGCTTAAACCGTCAATATCGCGAGAAGCATATTCGATAAGATCGGCGCAGACCTGCTGCATACGTTGCTCAGCCTGCATTAAGGCATCATGTTTTGGGGTCTCATCGGTTTCCAGCAACATCATCACTTCGCTGGTCATTTGATTTTGCAATCGGAACACCTCTTCGACATGATGTTCAAACTCTTCACGTGACTGACCATTTGCGCCATACCCGCTAAAAAACGGAATGGCGCAGCCTGATATTAACGCAGCCATTGCACACGCGGCTAAGCTTCGAAGAATAATAAAACCTTTCACATTCATCCTTTTGTTTTTCAAACCACACTTACAGCATTCATTGATTATATGTCTCAATATACTATAAATTGACCTTGGTTGAGTATGAAAAGAACAATATTTACCCAATATTTATTCGTTTTACGGCAATAAAATGCCCACGTTTTACCGTGGTTTTTTTGTATTGTTCGCCCATTCTTGGGTGTATACTTCGTAACCCCTTATCCATAAAATTCAACAAATACGGTGTCTCTGATGACTGAAAAGACAGCAAGCAAATACCTGCTTAACCTTGAAAAACACTTCGCCGCTGACAATCCAGTATTACTGAAAGCATCAAAAGTCTTTCAGGAGCTCGATCAAATTGAATATGATCTGGGACTCATCGAAATGGATGAAACGACTGCCAGTAAGAATTCATGGTGGCCGATAATCAGTTTGTTTGGCGGCAATTCAACGGCCAAGTCCAGATTCATTAATAATTACTTGGGCGCGGACAATCTGTTTTCCGGCATTCAGACATCCAGTCACAAATTTACTGTCTTACTGCATAATAATCAGTCTAACCCGGCAACTTTGCCCGGTACTGCGCTGGATGTCGACCATCGGTTCCCGTTTTATCAAATCAGCCGTAAAATTGAGCAGCAGCAAGCAGGGGAAGGGGATCGCATTAATTCTTATCTGGAATTGAAAACGCTTAACAGCGACCGCCTAAAAAGCAAGCTTTTCATCGACGCACCCAACATCAGTGCCGCCCCAGCTAATCCAGTCACGTCGTTGTTAACAAAGCATGCTATTGAGAACTCTGATCTGGTTTTTATTTTTACCGATGTCCTTGAATCAACATCGTCACTGGTTGATGAATTAATAGAAAACATCACTCTTCACCAGGATTCCAATAAATTTGTTTATCTGATAGACAGGCCGGTTGGAATGCTGAGCTCGACTACAAACAGCGAAATCATATCGTCATGGCAAAGAAAGCTTGCCAGCTTGGGATTAAATACCGGGCAGTTTGTTGTATTGCCCAGCCAGGAAAGCGGCTTGACGCCTCAAAACCCGGCCGACTTTGCCGCGATAGATCAGCGCATAGCCAATGTAGGGTATGATCGTACTTACCGTGTGCTGAATTCACTGGAAAAGAATATTCGTGAAATTAATGACGTGGTGATGCCGGAAGTAAAAAAGGCCATCGGACAATGGAAAGACCGGTCAACCTTTTCCAGCCTGATTGTGCTCGGATTTCTGGCCACCCTTGCCATTTTCGCTGAAATACAAACCGGTATTTTGGAGTTCTTGATAGACCCTATCATCGGGCCGGCGATAATCCTTACTTTGATAGTCATCATGACGCCGCTGCATGTTCTTTTCAGCAAGTTCCAGGCGAAATTAATACTAAGCCAGCTGAACGCTCGGCAAAAAGAACTCAATTTAATGGAAAATTTAGCCGGTATTTTCGAAAAAAACCTGACGTTCAGCCGCATTATGTTTCCGATTTCAGAACCCGTTGGCTGGAATAAAAAAACAAAACTTCGTTTGGTTCAAATATCCAATAAAACCAAAGACCTGGTTCAGCTATTAAATGATAATTTCAGTACTTACGATGGACAATCCTTAACCGGCTATCCGGATTCAGCGGACTTTAAATAGTATCCACAATACCCCGGGGGCTTGCGCCCCGGGGTTTAAATAGTTTGTAAAAAAACTCTAGGTAACTATGGATGTTTTAAAACAATACCTGCCGCTATGCTGGTTAAAACATAACCCGCTTGAGCTACCCAGATCAGTCGATTTTTTCAAACAAAATCTATTGTTCTATTTTGTTGTTGAGTATTTCATGCAGGCGAACATGACCGACGACCCGATAGAATCATTTACCGAAGTCAGTATAGCGACATTATTATCGTTTATGTTTATAGGGGTCATGCTGTTCTTTAACAGGACTTTATACGCCTATGTACAAGTGACGACAGCGATCATGTTTTGTGCAAACATAGTCGCGCTGTTCCTTGTGCCGGTGTTGATCTGGCTGACCGTAAGCGAAGACGCTTCAAGTTATTATTTTTTTTCGCTGCTTTTATTTTGGGATTTTGCGCTGGTAACCTATATCATCAGGCAAGTTCTATCGATCAATATTTTCGCCAGTCTGGTCTTGTCTCTGTTCTATTTTATAGCCACTTATTTTAGCGCTTTTGCGCTGGGACAACTGTTGTAGTCACAGGCTTTCATCACGGTCCTCCCGGTAAACCCCCTGCGCCGGGGAAATCCGTTCGATGTCCGGAGCAGGCCGATGAATACAGTGTCCCCTGTCCAAAGCAACGGAGTACGGCTGGTCACATTAATGCTTGCCTGAGTCGGTTGCGGGACGTCACTGGCGTCATAAAGAAATCCGCGAGATCCCGACGGCTTTACGCAATTCCTGCATGAACGGAACACTGACTGCACGCGCTTTTTTTGCGCCTTCCTGCAATTGGTCTTCTATATGTTCGGGCGCCTGCATCAATGCCTCATAACGTTCCCTTGCCGGAATAAGGTGTTCATTAATATGCTCAAACAGCACCTGCTTCATTTCACCCCAGGCGATGCCATTCGCATAGCGTTGCCGTATTTCAGCCACTTCCGCCTGGGTGGCGAAGGCCTGATAAATACCGAATAAAGTGCAGCCTTCGGGATCTTTCGGTTCGCCCGGCTCCAACGAATTGGTCTTGATTTTATTGATGAGTTTTTTCAGCTTCTTTTCGGATTCGAATAACGGGATGGTGTTGTTATAGCTTTTGCTCATCTTGCGCCCGTCCAGGCCCAACAATGTTGACGCATGTTCTTCAACGACCGCTTCCGGCAACACAAAGTGTTCTCCGTAAATGTGATTGAAGCGCCCGGCAATATCCCGGGCCATTTCAATATGCTGGATCTGGTCCTTGCCTACAGGAACCTTATTGGCGTTAAACATCAGCATATCGGCCGCCATTAATATCGGGTAGCTGAACAAGCCCATGGTAATGCCTTTATCAGCATCGTTTTCGCCGCCTTGCTCATTTTCGGCAACCGCCGCTTTATAGGCATGCGCCCTGTTCATCAGGCCTTTTGCCGCTACACAGGTCAACATCCAGGAGAGTTCCAAAATTTCCGGTACATCCGACTGCCGGTAGAAAACCGCATTCGACGTGTCCAGT
Source organism: Methylobacter sp. (assembly GCA_023229605.1). GTDB lineage: Bacteria > Pseudomonadota > Gammaproteobacteria > Methylococcales > Methylomonadaceae > Methylobacter_A. The sequence continues at coordinate 44,441 of JALNYY010000008.1, read as the reverse complement.
CCTAAAGCCAACCAGGTTGCGGCGATTTCAAGGCTGGACTGCCTGACTCTTTCCGGTTCCTGGCATTTGATCAGCGCATGGTAATCAGCCAGGAAATAAAAGGGCGTAACATTCGCGTCCTTACTCGCCGCAATGGCCGGCCTGATAGCGCCGACATAATTACCTAAATGCGGTGTGCCCGTGGTGGTGATTCCGGTTAAAACGATTGCTTTATTCATTAGATAATACTCAGAAGTCTCGTTTATTTAAGATGTAAAAGTCGGCACCATATTACATTGTCAGGTTAATATCCAGTGGAATAGCTCAATTGACAGCGCTGTTGTAAATCATGCGCCATTATTGTGCTGTTTATAGTAAACTTTGCAACCAAGGCCCTGCAGTAGGGCCGGTGAGCGCGACGACTGCAAACTTGAGCGGAGAAATAAAATGCTGGGATATGATGAAAAACGCAATTATATTCGAATGGAAATAGACTGTGATGTTACTTACAGGCTTGCGGATTCGGATGAATTGCACCATGGACGCTGCTCATCAATCAGCGGCGCCGGTGTTTCGTTCATTGCCGATCGTCTTTTTGATCCCGGCAAGGCAATGGAAATAAACGTCATCCCCAAAAATACAGTTACCCCCTCAATGACTGCTTTTATCGAGGTTATCAGAAGCACTGAACTAGGCGACGGCAGTTACGAGATTGCCGCCACCATAAAGAGCATAAAAGGGGAGTAACGCTTCCTAACGCTACGCCGCTCCACTGTTGTACTCACGCCTATTACCTGCACCATGCAGGCAACGCTCCCGCTTTTAAATCACCGGAACTGCTTTATTTTTATTATGTATACGATTACCAAAGAGGTGTATTTTTGTTACGGACACCGGTTAATGAATCACCCTGGAAAATGCCGCAATTTACACGGGCACAGTGTTAAAGCCTCGATTTCGATAGAGCAGGAACAACTCAACGACCAAGGCATGGTCTGCGATTTTTCCGATATTAGAGATAGCGTTGAGGCATTTATCGACCAGCATCTCGACCATAATTTCCTGCTTCATAAAGACGACCCGATCATCCCCATGCTCACTGCAAACAAGGAGCGTTTCCTGGCCCTTGATGAACATCCCACGGCAGAAGTTCTGAGTAAAATGATTTATCGGCATCTCAAGCAGTCCGGCTTTAACGTCGCCCAGGTAGTGTTATGGGAAACCGCCAGCGCCCACGCCTGCTACCGGGAAAGCTGACATCTGCCATGAGTTTTGTAAATCCGGTCAACAAATCAATCTGTCTCGAACAAGTCTGCGAGTCAAACTATCAAAAGCTTTTTAAGTTAATTCCAGGCTTAATGGCGTTTAAGGAAACCGCCACCGGTTTTGCTCCTCAACACTCCACGCTGCATCTTGAAATCATAGAGCGCACGTCTCACACAATGACAGTGGAACTTAGCCATTGCTTCAATAAAAATAAGGATGAATATCTGGCGCCTGCCGTAAAAATAAGAGTTTATCTGGATGCGCAGCTGGCCGAAGTGTTAAGCGATCATGTCCGCGCCAGCGTGACGCAGGTTTTTAAAGACCCTGGATTAAGTATTGAAATTATGAATTACAAGTGGCGATTGAATTATTTCCTGCAAAAGTGGCTGGATCACTGCCTGAAAAAAGACTATTTATTCAGCGCCGACGCGGCAAAGGAAGCGTTGGCCTAATCCGTTCGCGCCTGTCGAAGCATCATGCCGCTACGCTAATGCGCAAAAAAACGTTCCCACTAAGCCTGTTTAAGTTATTGCCGGGATTATTCCGCCTAGGCCGCAGGCATCCCTTATTGCTGCTGATTGTTCTTGGGCTGAGTGCAGGCGGTTATGGCTATGAAAGCTATTACGCCCGTCCTGCCTTGCTTTACCAAGGCGCGCCGCAATCCCTTGAGGCCAAAAACAGCGACACTTGGTTTCGCATATTACGCAATCGCGGCTTTATTCTGGGTTATTCCGATTTGCGCGGTAACCCTCTGTGGGTGGAGTACGCGCTGACCCCGGAAGAAAACACGCCCTCCCTGAAGCGTCCCGGCCACTTTGAAACCGACTGGCGCAGCATCAATCGGGTCAGTCACGAGAGTTATCAAAAAAGCGGCTACGACCGCGGGCACATGGCGCCGAATTATGCAATCAGCCATCTTTACGGCGGGGCAGGGCAGGCGGACAGTTTTTTGATGACCAATGTCACCCCGCAAAAACCCAAGCTCAATCAGCAAGTGTGGCAACGGCTGGAGGAGGCGGAAATCAAGCATTTTGCCAAGCTGTTCGGCAAGGTATGGGTCATCGCCGGGCCGGTTTTTAGCGGCGCGGTCGAGCGCTTAAGTTCGGATTGGATGGTGGAAATACCGGACGCCTTTTACAAAATTTATATTACCGAAGCCGCCCCCGGCAAACCGTCTGTTGCGTTGGGCTTTTTAATGCCGCAAACCGTCAACGGCAAAGAGCCGTTGACGCAATTTTTGACCAGCATCGACAATATCGAAGCACAAACCGGCCTGGATTTTTTTGTCCAACTGGATGACCGCACCGAAGCGGCGTTGGAAGCGGCTATCGATCCGCAGCCCTGGAATTTGCAAGCGGTTGGCAAGTAGTTTGCGGTGAATAGTTACGATTATTTTTTGTTCATTGCCGCTTCAATCTGCTGGCATAAGGTTTTCAGTATTTTGATCCGCGCAAAGTTCTTGTCATTGGCCTCGACCAGCGTCCATGGCGCAATTTCTGTGCTGGTGCGGTCCACCATATCGCATACCGCATGCTCGTAATCATCCCATTTATCGCGGTTGCGCCAGTCTTCTTCGGTGATCTTGAAGCGCTTGAAACCGATTTCTTCGCGTTCGTTGAAACGCCTGAGCTGCTCTTCCTTGCTGATGGCCAGCCAGAATTTGACTACCACAATGTTGTGGCGGACCAACTGCGCTTCAAAATCGTTGATTTCGCTGTAAGCGCGCATCCAGTCCGTTTTTGAGCAGAAACCTTCAACACGCTCGACCAATACGCGGCCATACCAGGAACGATCGAAAATCGTCACCCGGCCGCGCCTGGGAATGTGCCGCCAAAAACGCCACAAATAAGGTTGGGCGCGCTCTTCTTCGGTAGGCGCGGCAACCGGAATAATGTTGTACCAGCGTGCATCCAGCGCCCCGGTGATGCGGCGAATGGCGCCACCCTTGCCGGAGGCGTCATTGCCTTCGAACATCGCTATTACAGTGATGTCTTTAAACTTGTCTTCGCGCGTCAGCAAAGCGAGCTTGCCCTGGTATTTTTCCAGTTCCGCCTTAAATTTCTTCTTGCCAATCTTCTGGTTAAGATCCAGCACCTTTAGAATATCGAGCTGGTCTATCGAAGGCAGCGGTGGCGGCGCAATAATTTCCACGATTTTTTTATCAGCATCATCCAGCCGTTTGCGTATTGCGTCCAGAATCACCTTGCCTACGGTCAAGTTGCGGTAGTGCGAATCGTAGCCCTCGACGATAGTCCACGGCGCCTCAGCCGTGCTGGTGTGCCGTATCACGCTATCATGCACGATACGGAACTTGTCGTACTGCTTGAAGTGTTTCCAGTCGCGGCCGGTTACGCGCCAGCGTGTTTTCGGATTGGCTTCCAGCAGTTTCAGGCGTTTTTCCTGTTTGTCTTTTGATAAATGCATCCAGAACTTGAGAATCAGCGCACCTTCGTCGGTCAGCATTTTTTCCAGGCGTTTGGCGCGTTCCATGCTTTGGTCAAAATCGGCGGCCTTGGTGCGCCCGGTCACACGATTGAGTATCGGCCAGGTATACCAGGAGCCGAGAAATACGCCTATCCTGCCTTTGGGAGGAAGCTCGCGCCAGAACCGCCACATCATGGGGCGGTCAAGTTCCTCATCCGACGGCTCGCCCATGCCGTGAGTCTGGATAAAACGCGGATCCATCCATTCGTTGAGCAAGTTGACGGTTTCGCCGCGCCCAGCTCCATCAAGGCCGCCAATTAAAATAATAACCGGAAACCTGGGCGACTTTGCCAAATCCATCTGCGCCTCCAGCAGCGCCTCGCGCAGTTTGGGCGCTTCCATATCGTAAGTGGCTTTGTCTATTTTGTGTCCAAGCTCTGCCGATTCAAACATGATGGTCATCCTGAGGGGGGGTATCTGGAAATATTAAGATTATAAGGGTATAGGGTAGGTTTATCGGCAATAAAAACGGTTGCCTTATGCAGGTTTTTCATTTTGAGGCTGATTTCTTGGTAGCCGACTGCCCTCGTTATAACAGGTTCATATCCGCGATAATATTTCTTCAATCAGTCAAACCCTTTATAATGACCCGCACACAAGGACTACAGGGCATGTACCCATTCTATGACTAATTTGAATAACGCGCTTTCAACACGTTTGGATCAACTTACTGTAAACGGACACCGGCAACTGCTTTGCGGAGGACTTAAAGGGATAGAGAAAGAAAGCCTACGCATATCCAAAGACGGATTCATTGCCCAAACCCCGCATCCCAAAGCATTAGGCTCCGCGCTGACTCATCCGTACATCACCACAGACTATTCCGAAGCGCTGATCGAATTGATTACCCCGCCATTTGCCGATGTAAAAGACACGCTGGGCTATTTGCGCAACATACACCAGTTTGTTTATGAGCATCTGGATAATGAAATTCTGCTGGGCGCAAGCATGCCTTGCGGCATTAACGGAGACGAAAGCATCCCGATCGCCGAATACGGGTCGTCAAACATAGGCAGGATGAAGCATGTTTACCGGCACGGTTTATGGCATCGTTACGGCAGGACCATGCAGTCGATTGCCGGCATCCATTTTAATTATTCCGTACCCGAAGCCCTGTGGCCTGTTTTGCACAAAGCAGAAAACAGTCAACTGAATCTGGAACAGTTCACAGCCGGCGCCTACTTTGGGTTAATCAGGAATTTTCAGCGTATGGGCTGGTTAATTCTGTACTTATTCGGCGCATCGCCGGCCATTTGCAAAAGCTTCTTCAACAGCCGTCCGGAATTGATGGCGCAATTTGAAGAATTCGACAATGGCACGCTTTACCATCCGTATGCGACTTCGTTACGGATGAGCGACATCGGCTACAAGAGTAAAAATCAGGCTAATCTGAAAATTGATTACAACTCTATAGACGGCTATGTCAGCAGCTTGAGTGCGGCCATTAACACGCCTTATCCTGAATACGAAAAAATCGGCACCCTGGTCGATGGGCAATACCGTCAACTGAACAGCAATATTCTGCAGATTGAAAACGAGTTTTACAGCACTATCCGGCCTAAACAAATTACCGAATCCGGCGAAAAACCGACCTTGGCGCTTAAACGTCGCGGAGTTCGTTACATAGAAATGCGTTCACTGGATCTGGATTTGTTTAATCCTATCGGCATCGATGAAGATAAAGCCCGTTTTATTGAAGCGCTGCTGCTCACTTGCCTGTTGCAAGACAGTCCGAAAACTTCAGATCAGGAACACCGGATTAACAACGCCAATCAATTGGCTGTTGCTCATTTTGGCAGAAAACCGGGGCTGGAGCTCGATCAAGGTCAACGAAAAATACCTTTGCAGGATTGGGCAGGCGAAATTCTTGAAATCATGCAACCGGTGTGTGCAATTCTTGATCAAGATGATGCGGAAAAACCTTACAGTTCCGCTTTGGGAAAACAGCAGCTGTTAGTCGATAATCCTGATTTAACCGCATCTGCGCGAATCCTGGAGCAGATGGCGCAACTTTGGCAGCCGTTTGCCCGTTTCGCATTTAATGCCTCTGTTGAACACGAGCAGTATTTCAAGCTCAATAAGCTGGATGAGGTCAAGACACAGCAGTTTAATGAGATGGCCGCAGAATCCCTTGCCAAACAGCAGGAAATCGAAAACAAAGAGCAAATCCCTTTTGACGATTTCTTGAAATGCTATTTTTCACAAAGCTGATTTTTACATCATGACTACATTCGATATAGAGCAACTACAAACCGAGCTGGAGCGTAAAAATCCGCGCGTCATATTAAAAAAGGCGCTGGAGCTGTTCGATAACATCGCCATTTCGTTCAGCGGTGCGGAAGACGTGGTGCTGATCGACATGGCGGTGGCTATCAGGAAAGACATACAGGTTTTTTCTTTGGATACCGGACGTTTGCATCCTGAAACTTATCGTTTTATGGAAAAAGTCAGGAAGCATTACCGGATAGATATTGAATTATTGACGCCGGACAGGGACGTACTGGATAGCTTCGTCAAAAAGAAAGGCCTGTTCAGTTTTTATGAGGACGGGCACCAGGAGTGCTGCGGTATCCGCAAGGTTGAACCGCTAAAGCGTAAACTGGCTCATTTGGATGCCTGGATTACCGGCCAGCGCAAAGACCAAAGCCTGGATACCCGGCAAACGGTTCCTGAAGTGGAGATAGACAGCGCATTTTCCACTGCCGGGCATCAACTGGTTAAGTTTAATCCTTTGCTCAACTGGAGTTCGGCGCAAGTCTGGGATCATATTGAAGCCTATCAGGTCCCTTATAACGAATTGCACGAAAAAGGCTTTATCAGCATAGGCTGCGAGCCTTGCACCCGCGCTGTGCTGCCTAACCAGCATGAAAGGGCCGGCCGCTGGTGGTGGGAGTCGGGAGCGAAAAAAGAATGCGGATTGCATGCAGGAAATTTGAAAGGGTAAATGCAGGTTCGAGACTATTAAAAACTGAGCCTGTCCAAATCGTTACCTGAAAGTCTTTGGCTAATCCCGTTGGAGTTTGAACAGGAGTTCCATGATAAAACATGGCCGGTTTTAGTGGCCTATTACAATCGTTTTGCGGCTTTATTATTGTTCGGCAGCTAACGCGCATAGAGGTACGTATGCCAATAAAATGGGATCCTCGGTTAAGTGTGGGAAATATCTATATTGATATAGAACACAAATTAATAATATCGCTGATTAATGCGCTGGAAGCGGTGCTGCGTCATCCCGATGAAAAAGACTCTTTGAGGTTTTTTATCGATCAGTTGTATGAGTCTGCTGAGGATCATTTTGACCATGAAGAAAAGCTGCAACTCCGGTTTATGTTCCCTTTTTACGAGGAAAATAAGAACGGACATCAGCGCCTTATGGCTGAATTAGATGTCATTAAAAAGAGCATCTACCGCTTTGTCGAGAATGCGAACGCTACGGCGGAAGAAGCTAAAGAGATAAGTGTAAAAGTAAATGGCCTAATGCGGAACTGGTTTGTTGATCACATTGTAAAATCAGACATGAAAATGAAAGGGTTTATGGATAATGCAGCATAACCCGTAATCCAATCCCGGATGAATCGTCTAGTCCGGATCGTCATTCAGATATAACTCTTCAATCAGCTTTCTTTCTTCCGGCGTAATTAAAGGCATCGAGGATTTTTTTTCGGGATGCCGTTGTTCGGAAAGCTGTTGCCGCCGCCGATCAAGCGCACGTCTTTCATTCGTGTGATTGCTTTCGTCTCGGCGATTGTATTTTGGCCAGACCAGATAATGTTTTTTTATGTTTTCAATCCATTCCGGAGAGCCGAATGGGTAAGGGGTCTCGCGTCTGTCAGCTATGCGCCGGGTCATTGATGACCGGCGCGACGGGTGCCGAAAATAATACATATTCATGGTTCATATCTCCGCTGATTTGTTTTTACTGGGCTAAAGTTTATCAGCTGAAAAGCTAAAATCACGTTGAACTAAATGTTTACCCATAAAACTCAGGCAATAAATAAAAGACGTTATTTTAAATTAGGCTGTTTTCTTCGTAGTCCCTGAAATATTTTAGGTTATTTGCCGGGACAATGAGAATAAAACATAGAATATTATTTTCTTTTTAGTGGATTCAGTCTATAGGTTTTCATACCTATTTGAATCAAAAAGTCCTGACTTTTCAGGTTGTTCAGCAAGATATTTTATATTAAACCATTCGTAATGCTGTCATATTGCCGGATTGGTGCGGTGAATTGCCGTAAAGGCTGAAAAACAATACTGGTTCGGCTGTGTTTTGGTTGCTCAATGAATCCTGTTAATGACTGCTTTTTTCTCCAGTCCGCTGCGGTTGTTTTATCGATGTAAAGCCGGTAGGCTCTGACGCGTTAATGACCGTAGCGGTGGACTTCTTTTTACCCCCTCAAACGCGCTAAGTTAAGCTGGCAGGGTACATGATTAAAGCCTAGCGATAATAAAAAAACAAAAAGCGGTAAAACTTAATCATTGCCCATCGTCGAATTCTGTTGCCGATGAGTTGGGTAATTGCGCTGTATCGGTTGTTTTCTGCAGCGCTATGCTTTCTGCATGTCTAGTCGATTTATCCATGTCGGCAACCCAGTCGCGCCAGATCGAGATCAGCACCGCCATCAGCGTAGGTCCTAAAAACAACCCCAACAAGCCGAAGTTTTCCAGTCCGCCGAAAATGCCGAGCAATGTCCAGATAAAAGGCAGCTTAACCGCGCCGCCGATTAATCTGGGGCGTACATAATTGTCAGCCAGCAGGACAATAACGACGCCGAACACAAATAGCGAACTTCCTGCCGCTATGTGCCCTTCGGCGACCAGCACCAGCGCACAGGCGCCGAAGATCAGTTTGGCCGCGAACGGAATCATCGCAAATACACCGGTCAATGCGCCGAGCATGGCCGGATGGCTTAATCCGGCAAACGCATAACCCGCACCCAGCAGCAAACCTTCGCCCAGGCCGACCAGCACCAGGCCGTTGACTGTGGCGCGAACTGCCGCCGAGGCATGGATGGCGTAACGGACGCCGGTTTCACCGAACAGTTTGCGATTGCTCTCCAACACATACCGGCTCAGCCCGGTGCCGTGCTGATAGACGAAGAACAGCATCAGCAGGGTCAGGAGAAAACCGAAGAAACGGTGCAAAAGCTGGCTGGCGAAGTTTTTGGTATAAGTGATAGCGCCTCCGGTTCCCAGCCAGTGCAAAGATTCATTGGCTACGACCGGATCACCTAAAGCCTTGATCCAGCTATCTTTTGCCCATTGACCTATCATGGGTATGGTTTCCAGCCAGGCGGGCGGGGGGATGCCGACCTGTTGCGCTTCGGCCAGGACTTGGCCGAGTGATTGCGCCTCGTCAAGCAACCGGCTCAAGCCATAACCCAATGGCACAAGAATAAGCGCGCCGATCAGCAGCGTCAGCAGCAAAGCGCCCCAGGTGACTTTGCCATGCACCTCGTTGGAAGCCAGCAGGCGCTGGTAAATAGGCCAAGTGGTAATGGCGAGAACCACGGCCCAAATCAGTAATGCCAGAAAGCTGTGTAAAACCCAACTACCCAGCAGCAGTAAAAAAAAACCGCCGATAAAACGCGCTTTAGCTTCCATAGTTAATTGTCATAATTTATAGTTTGGTCGACTGCATGGATGCAGTGTGTAGGTTGGGTTAGCGATAGCGTAACTCAACATTTGTCTGACGATTTTCGCATAGCGCGGCAGTTAGGACATAGACCAGAACTAACGCACTGCCTAATAACCACGGCTGCCAGGCTGTAGTTATCAGCAAGCGCCCGTAAGCAAAATACAAGCCGATGCCAAGCCCGATATAACCGATTACGCGTTTGACATCGTAATCCACCGGATAATATTTTTGTCCCAACAGATACGAGACGATAGCCATGCTGCCGTAACAGGCCAACGTCGCCCAAGCCGATCCTACGTAACCGAGCAGCGGTATCCACCAGACATTGAGTACGATAGTCAGCACCGCTCCGCCTAAAGACACCCACGCGCCCATCAAGGTGCGGTCGGTTAGTTTATACCAGATGGACAGGTTAATATAAATACCCAGACATAGATTAGCCAGCAGCAGAATCGGTACGACTTCAAGACCTGCGCGGAACTCGTCGCCGACAAAATATTTAAAGAAATCGATAAATAAAGTCACCAGCAGGAAGATGAAGACGCAGAAAATGACAAAAAACTTAAGCACGACTGCGTAAACCTGACGGGCGTCGCTTTTGTCTGCGTAAGCGAAGAAAAACGGTTCGGCGGCATAGCGGAAAGCCTGAATGAACAGCGACATTAAAATCGACAATTTGTAACAGGCGCTGTAAATCCCCAGCATTTTCATGTTGGTCTGGACATCGTAAGGCAGCAGGTATTTTAGCAGGGCGCGGTCAAGCATTTCGTTGATAATTCCGGCGAAACCTATCACCACCATCGGCAAGGAATAGCGGACCATGCGGATGAATAATGCGCGGTTAAAACCCCAGGCAAAATCGGATAGCTGGGGCGCAAGCAGCAAAAACTTAAAGCCGCTGGCCGCCAAATTGGCGATGAAAATATAACCTATGCCTATGGCGGGGCTGTAGGCCAGAGTTATCCATGATTCGGGATTCTTTGCATAGACTTTGGGGCAATAGATGATGAAAAACAGGCTGAGCAGCACGGTGACGCCTATCTCGATGATCTTGATGCCGGCAAAACGGAATGCCCTGTTTTCCGCCCTCAGCCGGGCAAACGGAATCGCCGCAATAGCGTCCAGGATTAAAATCATGCTGAAGCACAGCACATATTCAGGGTGGTTGGCGTAGTTCAGCGCCGCCGAAAGCCGGGTGTTGATCAGCAGTATCAACGCAAAAAAGCCCAGGTTGACCAACACCACGAAAATCAACGCTGTTGAATAGGCGACATCACGGCCGGTGTGTTCCTTGTCCCGGAACCGGAAATAGCCGGTTTCAAACCCGAACAGCAGCAATACGGAAAAAAAACCGGCATAGGCGTAAAACTCCGACACCACCCCGTATTCCGCCGCCGTGAAGTAGTAGGTATACAGCGGCACCAGCAGGTAGTTGAGGAATCGGCCGAAAATGCTGCTGATGCCGTAAATCGCAGTTTGCGATGCAAGTTTTTTTATAATGCTCATGGCGTGAAATTATACATGAACCGCAGCGGCGGGCGGTGATTATGCCCGGAAAGAGCGAGGACTTTATTCGCCACGAAGAGCGCGAAGAAAAATATAAAACTTCGTGTCTTCGTAGTAAAGACGATTAAATTTTTCGTGCGCTTTGTGGTTTTCGTGGAAAAAATTTCAGGCTTTATCCTTGGCATAAAACCACATCTGATAAATGCTGAGCAAAATTTGCAGTCCCATCGAAATGCCCATTAACGCGCCGCTGGCAACGACCACGTAGGCGAATGAGGGAATGGATTTGGTAATAAACCACGACAGGACATCCAATAACATTGCGGCAAAAGGGATGACTACCGCAACTCTTTTTACGATGACATTGATGTCGCAAAGCAGGAAAATCTTGCCGATAAAAAACAAAATAAACGCAATGCCGAATAAATGAATATGGGAAACCCTGATTAAACGCGGGTACGAGACGCCTCCGGAATGGGCCACTTCAGATACGCCCTCGTAATTAGTTAAATCGGGCAGCGAAGGATTGATCGCGGGCGTATGGCACTTGATGCAGTCGCGGTTTAAGATTGCGGCTATTTTCAGGTCATAATCGGGTTCATCGGCGCCGTCTTGTATCCATTTTAAAATGACTTCCTTATCGTTTTTATATTTCAGGTTAGGTTCCATGATGCCGTTAATGGCGGAGCCCAGTCGCGTCTGGTCATTCGAACCGTGATAATTGATCGTTACGTCGGCAATGGATAGTCCGGCGACGCCGTCGCGACCCTGATGGGTGTAATACAGGTTGGTCAGGGCAACCAGATAGCCGAGTCCTACGGTTAGCAGGAATACGGTATTTAAAATCCTTTCGCTGACGGAAATGTCGCGAAAGCGGGTATAAGATTCGGGCATGGTGGTTTTGTATAGTAGTGATGGTCAGGGCTGATTGTAACGTTGCAATTAACTGATGTAAAAATCCAATAGAGGCATTGCCGAATCGACAAGCTTCCTTTCAATTACCATTGTTGCCCGCTAGTGGTTATAATTGACTGCATATAATGTTAGTCAAATGAGCGAGGTTTAGCCCCCGCCGTAAAAGAGATGCAATTATTTTGATGTTAATACTGAAAGCAGAAAGCTTGAGCGGTTCCGTTGAAAATGCATAAACGAGCGCTTTCACGGTTGCTGCTGCTGTACATTTTTGGCGGATGCGCCGTAATCGGAATAGCTGTTACCACGCTGGTAAAAAAAGAGGTGCATACCTCCAAATATCAGGCGCGCTACCTCTCGGCAATCAGCAAGCAATTGAGCTCGGAACTCAAGCCGGGGCATAGTTCGGCGATACGTTACCCCGATCACGGCCCTTATGATCAGCGCTTGGGTTATACGCTGTTATCGGGCGAAATAGCACGCCTGGAAAAGGCGGGTTATGCCGTTACCACGCAGGCATCCATTTCACCGATGATGAGCCGGTTGGTCGATGATTACGGCCTGTTTCCGATCTACCGGGAGAAAACCCGGGCCGGGCTTCGCATTGTCGATCAAGCCGACCGGACTATCTTCAGCGCCGTCTACCCCAGCCACGGTTATGCCGATTTTAACGCCATTCCGCCTCTGGTGTTGAATACCTTGCTGTTTATAGAAAACCGGGAGTTGCTTGACGAAAATCACCCGACTATTAATCCGGCAGTGGAATGGGACCGCTTGGGTTTTGCCGCAGTGCAAATGATGGCGCGAAAACTGGGTGCGGACATTAACGTGCCGGGCGGCAGCACGTTGGCTACACAACTGGAAAAATACCGGCATTCTCCGGATGGCTATACCGAGTCCATGGTGGAAAAATTCCGCCAAATGGGTAGCGCATCGCTGCGCGCCTATTTACAGGGGCCGGATACGCGTGAAACAAGACGGCAAATTGCGCTTGCTTATTTAAACTCGATGCCGCTTGCCGCGACGACGAAATTAGGCGAGGTACACGGTTTGGGCGACGGTTTGTCGGCCTGGTTCGGCGCCGATTTTAACGAAGTCAACCAATTGCTCAGTGCGAAAGCGATCAACGCAACCGAACGTGTTACCCGGCAACAGGCGCAAGCCTACCGGCAGGTGCTCAGTATCCTGTTGTCGCAAAGACGGCCTTCCTATCTGCTGGGTTCCGGTTATGGCGTACTGCAAAATCTTACCGACAGTTATTTGCGCGTGTTGGCGGAACAGGGTGTTATTTCGGCATCGTTACGGGATGCCGCCTTGCAGGAGTCCACAGTCCGTCTTCCGAAGTCCGGTCAGCTGCCTGCCAAATTCATGGCTGAACAAAAGACCCAGAATGTATTGCGCACCCGTCTTGCGAGAACGTTGGGCATAAAGTCCAACTATGAACTGGATCGCCTGGATTTAACCGTTAAAACCACGCTCGATTACGGCGTCCAACAGGCGGTCACTCATGCATTGCGCCAGCTGAGCGAACCCGATAAAGCCCGAGCCGCCGGAATAGTCGGCTTTAGGATGCTGAATGAAGACATTGATCTCGCGCCGATAGTCTATAGCCTGATGCTGTTTGAGCGCGGCGAAAAAGGCAATCTGCTGCGCATTCAGACCGATAATTATGATCAGCCGCTTGATATTAACGAAGGCATACGGCTTGATCTGGGCTCAACCGCCAAGCTGCGGACTATGGTGCATTACTTGGAACTCGTAACCGAGGTCTATCAGCAATATAAAGGTCACCCGGCGCAGGTACTGGGCCGGGTCGAACTGCACCCGCGCGACTATTTATCGGCATGGGTTATCGGCCAGTTGCGGGTGAATCCGAAAATAAATCTGGAGGATTTGCTTAACCAGGCTTTGGATCGCCGCTATTCCGCCAGTCCCTACGAGGATTTTTATACCGGGGGCGGCGTACATCATTTTAATAATTTCACTCCGGATGAAAATCAGAAAATCATGTCTGTGCGGGATGCGTTGCGCGATTCAGTCAATCTGGTGTTCGTTCGGTTAATGCGTGAACTGGTCTATCATCATCTTTATAAACCGGAAGGCATAGCGAGATGGCTTGAAATTCCTGATGACCCCCGCCGCCAGGAATATCTTGAACGCTTTGCGGATAAGGAAGGATTGGTGTATTTGAGGCGTTTTTACGACAAATACCACGGTAAGCCGACCGATGAAATCATGGACTTGCTGACTCAGAGGGTTTTTGCCAAGCCGTCGCGGCTGACCATGCTTTACAGGGCAGTTTACCCAAACGCCGATACCAAAGCGCTGCGCAGTTATCTGAGCGATCATTTGACGGCCACTACCCTGAATGCCACGGATATTGGGCAACTTCATCAGAAGTATTCTCCTGCGAATTTCGATTTACAGGATCAAGGCTATATCACCAAAGTTCATCCTCTGGAATTGTGGCTGGTCAGTTATCTGGTACAACATCCCGATGCCACGCGTGCCGAAGTTGCTGCCGCCAGCACCGAACAGCGGCAGGATGTCTACCGGTGGTTATTTAAAAGCGGCAGAATAAGCGCCCAGCAGAGGCGAATTATGACCTTGCTGGAGGATGAGGCTTTTAAACAGATTCATACCGCGTGGGATCGCTTGGGTTATCCGTTTGGGTCATTAACGCCTTCTTACGCGACATCCATCGGCGCATCGGGCGATAGACCGGCGGCATTGGCCGAACTGATGGGGATTTTACGCAATGACGGCGTAAGATTACCGACAGTCAGGTTCGACAGCCTGCATTACGCGCAGGCGACACCTTATGAAACAGTGCTGGACAAATTGCCCGAGCAAGGCCAGCAGGTGCTTGCACCCGAAATAGCCAAAGCGGCGCGGGGCGCGCTTATCGGAGTGGTCGAGGCGGGAACGGCAGGGCGGCTTCGTGGCGTTTACAAAAGCGCTGACGGCAAACCGTTGTCGGTGGGCGGAAAAACCGGAACCGGAGACCATCGGCGGGAAATATGGGGCGCAGGGGGGCGCTTGATTGACTCGATATTCATCAGTCGCGCGGCCACCTTTACGTTTTTTCTTGGCGACCGTTTTTTTGGGGTAATTACTGCCTATGTGGCGGGGCCTGATGCCGAGCGTTATCATTTTACCAGTTCATTGCCGGTACAAATAATCAAGTTCCTGGAGCCTACGCTGGCGCCTTTGGTGAATAAAACGGCTTCCGGGGGGATGGCCAATTTACAAACTGTGGCGACAGGCAAGGGTAACGCCCCGGCTGCCGCATCACCGCCTTAACGGTTTGATGGTGGAAGGTTGCGCTTGTTACCCTCATACACTATCGGATCTGCGGTTTTCCGTATCCGATATATAAGCTAGAGGGCATTGTCATGCAAATTACCATGACGAGCCATTGAGACAAGAACTGGCGACTGTGCATGATTTAGTCCCGGTGCTTGTAAGGCTTAAATCGCCATCGCTAGTTTGCGTGCCTGCCGCTGTTGCTGTCAACGTGTAAGTCGTTGCTGTGACATTGCTGATGGTTAAATCATACGTTTTCGTCCCACCTGAAATAGGAACGACAGTCGAAAAAATAGTCGGAGACCCTGTGTCATTTGTTCCGGAAGCGCCGCAAGTGTTTGCCCCACCCGCTCCCCCTGCATCGCAATAACTGCCGTTCTGTAACCGCCATTGTTCCATTGCGTTGGCAAAGGTTACCAATGCACCTTGGGCTTCCGCCCGCTTGCCTTTTTTAACATATGCGAGATAACTCGGTATAGCAACAGATGCCAAAATGCCTACAATCGTCACTGCGATCATCAGCTCAATTAAAGTAAAACCGCATTTTTTAGTTTTCATAGTCGATCATAATTTGTTTCATTTGTTGATAAGCCTCATCATAGCGCGAAGAGTTGGGGTCTAATTGATGCGCTTTTCGGTAATATTTCAACGCTTCTTCCCGGCGATTGGTCTGCTCGCTGGCTTTGGCTAACCAATATGCCCAATAAGCATTTTCCGGTTCAGCCTGTTGTTTCACTTGTGCAAGCTGATAGGCTTTTTCGGCATAAACAGCCATTGCGTTATAGTCGCCGAGTTTACGATAACTTTTAGCTAATGATACATTAGCCTGAATGTTGTTCTCATCTTTCTTAACGCGCCGCAAACCCTCGTCGACAGCTTTTTGCACAAAAATTTTGGCTTTTTCCGTTTCACCCACCAGCTCCAGATTATCGGCTATTTTACGTAAAATGACCGTATTATTCGGCTTTAACTCATCGTAGCGTTGCAGAACTTCGGCAACGCCGTAAGCATAATCATAGCTTTCGTAGCGGTCAGCAAATTTTTCGTAACCGTTAGCGAGTCGGCTATCAATTTCTTTGCGTTGTTCAGGCGAATTTAGCAGTAGCGTAGTCGTACCCCATGACGCGCCTGTGGCGACGACAAGCACCGCTACATAAGGCAGCACTGATTTATTTTGCGAGTTACGGCTTTGCAGCCAGCTATCCAATGCGGTAAACGCCAGCGCCCATGCAACCAACAATTCGGCAACTTCGGCTTCATTAAAACTAAACGGTTCAATCTCTAAAAAAGCTGCGAACACAAAAGCAGGCATTAACGGAAATGGCGGTGGAGCAGCGATCCTCCACTGAGTCAACCGGAGTGCAGGTTTAAATTTAACTTGCAAAGCGATCGGAAAGAGTACGCCATAAGCAAATAAGCCTGTGGCAACAAAATAAGTTAATAGTGTTTTACTCCACGAATCGACCGGGCCGGTTAATAAATTATGGATATTGGCTTCGTCTTGATAACTGTTGGCGTGAAAAAATTTTGGCGTATCAAAGCCAATGATGCGTTGCCCCCACGATATTTCTTCCATGAACACATAAAAGCTGACTGCCGCCAGCAATACAAAAAACCAGCGTTGCGGGTGATTTTTGTTCAGTGAAATAAGCGTAGAAAAAATAAATAGTGTTAGAAACCCATAAGTCTGAGCCCATTCACCATACAAATCTTCGTAGGTGCTAATAATGTAGATATTGGGATAGTAAATCGCAACAATCGCGTAAAAGCCGACTATCGCCAGTGGAATGCTGCACAATAAAACTGCGATAGGGTTTAGATTTAGTTTCATTGTTTATTTCCATGTTCCGCTTGGTTGATCTTCAGTCTAGGTAATTTCCGATAAATGATATATCTGTATTGTTATAGTTATCAAAATGGTAGGAGCGGCTTAGTCGTAATTGTCACGACTAAATTTGATTTTGCAGATGATATATTGATTTTCAGGAATTATCTAATGAGGCAATAGATGGTTTGTGTCTTTGGTACATAAGTTTATGGACAGGCTGTTGCGTAGGTTTTTTGCGGGCTGGATGATTCTGTAGTTGGCGTTTCAACGCGGACTCTACCTGTAGACGCAATAACTACCCTTCGAAAATCGGCTGTATTGGCGGGGGAGCAAAAATAGAAACTTCCATTAGTGGTGCTGCGTCCATCCGGACGATAAGTAACCACGTTAGCATATCCATTAGTGGGGTTTACAGTAAAGCCAGTGTTAAGCGCGTCAAAGGTACTAATGGTAGGTTCGGTGCCGTCGGTGGCTTGAGCTCCATCTTGATTGATATCGACATAAACGATCCAGCCGCTTGCCCAACTACTGTTTTTGCTAACGATAACCAGACGATTCCTTTTGATAGCTTCACTTTTAGCCAATTGTAATGCGCTTAGCAAGCTGTTGGCCGAAGCCGTTAAGCGATTGCTGGCAATGAGCGATTGAAAACTGGGTGCGGCAATCGCCAACGTAATTCCTATAATGGAAATTACGATCAGTAATTCGATAAGGGTAAAACCCGGCGCAGGGTTATCTTTGTTGTTATTCATGATTCGAATAGTGTGGTTCTGCACACTGGGCAGGTGAGCCAAGCATGCAGAAACCGATGCAATATTTAAACTGAAGTATATGTTGCCTATTTTCTTAATTTTTGACCGGTGAAGTGTTTTCCCTGAAGTTTAGTCGTCCGCTGACGCCGGAGGAACCATTAGAACCGGAGGGACCATTAGAAACAGAAACAGTCGCGTTAGTGATGGTTGCTCCTGTTATGGTTGCGCCGGTAGTTATTCCCCCCGTGGTTGTTCCTCCGGTGATTGTTCCACCGCTGCTGGTTCCGGTAGTGATTGCTCCTCCAATGACTGTTGTTCCGCCGTTGCTGGTTCCTGCGGTTACGGTTCCGTTAGAAACTACGCCATCTGCAGAAACAGTCGCGCCAGTGACGGTTGCACCCGTGATGGTCACGCCAGTGACAGTGTTGGTTTCATTGGATGAAAAAGAAGTTACGGTATCCTTACCCTTGCCTTTGGATGCATCAACGCAATCATTTACTGCTTGTTTAATAGAAACATCATTATAGCTGGTTTCGGTCAGGATAATATCCTTGGTACTGCTCTTGGCTTTATAGGCAACAATGGCATTTCTTAATGTATCTCCGCTGGCATCTACGCAGCTTTTTTCCAAGACGTGCTGTCTATGTCCTGAATCGCCTTTTTTTACGCCTGCTTTGGAGGAGTCTATTTTATTTGCGTTGCCGGTAACCGCTACGCATGTTTTGTACGCTGTCCACACGCCGCTATCATCTAAACTGCTATCCGAAACAACGATCGGATCTTTAATAATGCCTGTTGCGGCGTTGTTGTCGCGAGCGCTATCGGCATCCTTCAGTTTTTGGTGATAGTTTTTGTTGGCGTCATTGTTGTCGGAATCGGTCACACCATGATGATTACTGGAATCGGCCGAAACTTGGGTATCTTTGTTTTGACAACCTCTAATCCGATGGTGATTGCCGCTATCCGACACGCTGTCATGACCTCGACCTTTGCCGCCTGATATTGATTTGCTGCTATCCCCATGGTTTTTGCCGCTATCGCTGCTATCGCCTTTGTCCAGGCATTGGCTCATCGGAGTAACGACGGATTCATCGTCTAGTGAGGTATCCGCTACGGTAATAGGCTCGTAATAAGAGCGTACTTTGGCGGCTAACGTATCGTGGTAAGTACCGGTGCAACCGGAAATAACGTGCAATGTCTCTTTGGTGGTCGTAGTGGTTTTGCTGTTACATGAACCTAAATAATCCGCATAATCCGGGCCGATATTGTTTGTGTGCGCTTTATGAGTCGCCCATGCGCTAAACGCAATGTGGATAGTGTGTTTGTTAGCTGGATTGCCAGGGGGGACGTGGCAGATAGTGATTTTTTGACTCGACTTATCTGAACTGCCACGGTTATCACTGTCGGATGATTTAGAGCTATCTGTTGTTCTTGATGGGTTATCGTCAGCATAGCCAAGCATCGGATAACTCGCCACTCCTGCGGTCAGCAACGCGCTGATCGCCAGAGACAGTATTTTTCTTTTTGATTTCATCGTATCCACCAGTTTGATTTAAATTATAAGTAGCTTGATTGTACTATCCGTTTTTTATGGGTCTGTTAATTGCCTCACATTACTGTAGGTTGAGTTATTTGCATCTGGTGTGAGTAGCTTGTATCGGCAATTACTCCTGAATTCATGCCGACGAGTGTATTTATTGGATGTGATTTTTAGAACGGCCCGCCAGAACAATCAACAGCATATTTAGATTCAACAGTCCGCTGTGCGCCGTAATTAACGTCAGCTGTAGATACCCACCGGACAGTATAAATTTCTGTGCCGCGGTTCCCGTCACACATACAGGCTGCTGAAGAGCCGTCGTTAAGGGCTCCGCTTGAGCATTGGGTTTCTGTTGTACCTCTGAGGCAGTAAACAGCCGTGATGGTTGATGTGCCTGTAGCAGTAGTGAGAATAGTCTGGTTTTGATTCACTTGCGAAGCTCCACTACTATTACATGTGCGATCAGTGGGGTTTGCCGGATTCAGGCGAGCTGTATCAATCGCCTGTTCGGCTAATTTTAACTCGGTTTCAGCGCTTGCCAATGATTTGGTTTGTTGCAGTGTATTTCCGGTCATCGCAAGTTCTTGTTTGTTTTGCTGGATCATACTAACGCTAACGAGGGTCAGCAGTAGCAGCATAATTAAGCTAAATATTAAAACAGCCCCGCGTTGATTCAGTGCAAGTGGTTGCTTCATAGTAAGTATATCTCCAGCATTAAATTTTGTTGCGGAATGCAACAGTCGTCGAGGCAACTCGATAGAAGCGTTTGTCGGTGGCTGTATAGGTTGTGCCGTCTATGGTGTAGCTGACTGGGGATTTTGTTAAATTATCATCATCGCTACGCAATACCACGGATAACTTAGCGGCGACTACTCGTTGCCAACCGGGAACGGTACCGACAACGGAATCGTTAATGGTAGCGGGAACGCTACCGGCGTCCACATAATAATTGGCCGCTCCATCAGCAACAATATCAGTATCAATGCCGTAGGTTATTAACAGCTGTTGGACGTTAGAAATCAGGGGCTGCGGCGTCAATGTAGCTGGAAAAGTGGTGCCAGCAGTAAGATTCTGCCGTTTTGCTAGGCAGTAAAGGACAGGTACGTTTGTAGTAGCATCAAAAGCCACATAAAAATAAAGTGTCACTACATGCACTTGGGTTGCCGGATCTTCACCGGTTGTTAAGTGTATGCTTCTTGTACAGGGTGAGTTATCCGAACTGGGGTCACTCACAGCTAATTCAGTTGTATCGTTTAATTGGTACCTTAGGGTCAGCCGGTTAATATTGTAGGGGGTGTCAGCCGTGGCGCCGAATCCGGCGGCGTTATATTCTCCCATAATATAGTCGCCTGCGGCAAAACTCATGGTTGAGCCTAATACAGATGCGTCAGGGGTAAACACTACATCAGCGCCGCCGCTTGCAGCCATTTTGCTTCTCAGGGAGCCTGTGCGCCGTAATTCCCTGCCGAATACTTCCAGGATATAGCGCCCATCTTCCATCATGTAACTGAGCGAGCGTTGGGTTGTGGCATTTTTTTGTGTTTGTACAAACAGGCTGCCGAATCCCGCAATCAGTATCAAACCTAACAATAAGCTGATCATCAATTCAATCAGTGTATAACCCCGTTGATGACTGTTCATGGCGTTACTTCCAGTTCGAAGTTTGTGGTATTCATTGACGCGCTTAAGTTTTGGTTAGTGCGAGACCAGGTCATTGTTAAACAGAGTGATGGCGCGGCTCCAGTGCAAGTAGTTGAGCCAGTCTTTGGGCTTGCTGTAATAACAGCTGTGGCGTTCGGCGCCAGCTTCGTTGTGGCATTTTGCTTCCAGTAACAATAGTCGAAAGCGGCCATTTGGGCTGTGGTGCAAGAGGCTGAGGAGCCGTCGCATCCAGTGGCGCAGGAAGCGGCCGCAGTGGGAATGGTTCCGGTTGTCCATCCTTGTCTATTGGCTTTAATCCGGTCACTCATTTCATAAGCCAGTGCATTCGCTTGACCGAATAAATAAGCATCCTGATTGTTTTTCAGTGCAATTCCCTGTAATGAGGCCAATCCTAATAAGCCTAACGCCAAAATAATCATGGAAACCAAGACTTCAATTAGGGTAAAGCCTCTTGTGCGACGAAAATTAATCTTAGGCATGAATGGGAATTCCCGAAGTCGACAAACAAAATTTCAAAAAAAGTATACTAGAGATTAACGTTTTTGAGTCGTGTGCATCACATCAGTTATTAATATATGTTACATGCATCGCATAAAAATACCACGAAGAACACGGATGACTGTATTTACCGCGGGAAGCTTGTGCCCGGATCGAGCAGCAACAGGCAATGCTGCTCACGATCTTTGCAGTGAAAGATTTTTGACTGTTGCGTGATTTCAGGCATGAAAGTTAGTTTCTTCATTCGAGTTCTAAATAAGAATTTCCGGCGCAGGGGGAGTTCGTTAAGCTGCTGCTGTTTATCGCTGGCAATGATCGCAAAACACCGTTGACCGATTAGCTATTCTGATTTCTGTTAGCGGCTGATTACAAATGGCGCATGGCAAGCCTGCACGCCCGTAAACCTTAAGTTGCTGTTGAAAATAACCGGGTTTTCCGGCTTCATTGACAAAATCCCTCAGCGTTGTGCCGCCTTGCAAAATGGCTTGCTGTAAAACCACTCGAATGCACTCCGCCAGTTTTTGATAACGCGCTAAAGACACTTTTCCGGCTTGACGCGTAGGCAGTATGCCGGACATAAACAAGGCTTCATTGGCATAAATATTTCCCACTCCGACAACGATATGGCTGTCCATGATGAACGACTTTACCGCTATTTTGCGGTTTCTGGACAACGAGTAGAGCAGCTCGCCGTTAAAGCCGGATAACAGCGGTTCCGGGCCTAAATCTTTGAGCAATTGATGTTCGGCAGCGGGCGCCGTTGTCCATAACACCGCGCCAAACCGGCGCGGATCGTTAAAACGCAGCACTGTTTCGTCAGTAAAAACAAAATCTACATGGTCGTGTTTACCGGCCGCCTGGCCTGAGGACATAATTCGTAAATTGCCGGACATGCCTAAATGCAACAGCACAGTGCCGGAAGCCGTGGAAAACAGCAGGTACTTTGCCCTTCTGGAAACTGACTGGATACGGAGCCCTGTTAAGTCTTGATTGAGTGTTTCAGGCACAGGCCAGCGTAGTTTTGGTTGGCGGACGATGACCTGCTTAATGCTTTGTCCTTCAATATGCGGCGCTATGCCGCGGCAGGTGGTTTCAACTTCGGGTAATTCAGGCATGGGCTAGGTTTTTGATCCGGACTGTATCTCAGTTCGTAAATTTTAACATGGATGTGCTTATGAGTTTCAAAGACGCCATCGCATGTTGATGAATATCGTAAAGCACGCGTCGGTTGATACCGAATTTTTTATAAAATAGTTTAAATGAGTCACATAACTAATTATTTTTTAAGATAAGAAATGGATTATAATTAGCCTGTGCTTAGATTACGGCTTTGTTAAGTGGAACTGGGTTTATTTTTACGAAATTTATTTTATAACTAGCGCCCCCGTGCGGGTAAAAGAAGAAGACAGTATGAGCAATGTATTAGTGATAGGTAATCATGTGAAGGTTCAAGGTATGCCCAATGACTTTAAAATACTCTCGTATAATTTTGTCTTCGGTGGCTGTGTTGAAATGATTCTGGAATCAACCGAGGGTAGTCGAATTTTCTTAAAGCGTAGGAAATCGCAAATCTCTGATATTGAGCATGAGTATGATTTTGACACGGGTTCTAATGATGAGGATTACGGCCATTAGATTGGCTTGTAGCACATTCTTAATGTTGAACTGGTCGGTCCAAACACCGGTAATAAAAAAGGCCTTCGATTTATCGTAAGGCCTTTTTTATGGGTGGAGCGCCGGGGATGAAGGGATCTGCGGAGAGCAATAATAAATAATTCAACTGCTTAACGCCGATGCGCCCTTTGTGGGCAGAATTTAAGCTTTCCGGTCGTCAGGATCGGCAACTTTTTTTGGCTGAATATGAATTGAAATGATGCTCGGCCCGTTCATCTTTTTGACTACGACATCGAACTGATTAAACGCGATTTTCTGGCCTTCTACCGGAATGTCGCGGAGCTTTGCCATAATAAGCCCGCCTACCGAAACCTCGTCTTCCAACTCAAGCTCTTCATTCTCAATATCGATTCCCAGGATACGTTCCAGCGAGAATATCGGCAGGCTACCTTTACCGGTTAATGTCCCGTCGTCAAGACGGATCCACTCGTTGGTGGTTTCGCGAAATTCGTCGCGGATTTCCCCCACCATCGCGCTTAACAAATTATCCAGCGTGATGAACCCCAAGGGTTTGTGCCCTTTTTTCCCGATAATCGCAAAATGCACGGTGCCGGTGCGGAATTGTCGAAACAATTCCAGGGCCGGGGTGTGCGGAGAAATATAATGGATAGGGCGAAGGTATTGATCGAGGTCTTCAATCGCTTTGCTTTTCTGTTGGGTGAAAAACAAATCTTTTAAATGGATCACTCCCAGCACATCTATGCCGTTGGCGTCGAAATAGGGATAACGGCTGAACCGGGAAGAATACAGCGTCTGCAGGTTTTCCTGTAAGGACTTGCCGCGATAAATTGCAGAAATTTCGTGAATCGGACGCATCAAATCGGATACTTCCAGCTTACTGAAATCAAGCGTTTTTGCCAGGATATTCCATTCATCCTTGGTAAACTGTTCTCCCTGCTGGTTGCTGCGTAAAATCAATTTGAGTTCATCAGCCGTATAATGGGTATCGTGACCATGACGATTTTGCAGTCCCAGCGTGCGTAGGGTCAAATCTGCGCTGGCGCTTAATAGCCAGATCGCAGGGTACATCAGCCAATAAAAACCATAGAGCGGGATGGAGCTCAATAAACCTATCTTCTCGGGACTGCGTATCGCCAGCGATTTGGGCGCAAGTTCGCCCACAACGATGTGCAGAAATGAGATAGTGGAAAAAGCGAAAACGAATGAAATACCGTGAATCAATTCGGGCGAAATAAGTTTAATCCGGTCAAACAGCGGTTCCAACAGGCTCGCAAATGCCGGTTCGCCGACCCAGCCTAATCCTAGCGACGCCAGGGTAATGCCAAGTTGGCAGGCGGATAAATAGGCGTCAAGTTTTGCATGTATCTTTTCCAGAATGCGGCCCCGACATCCTTGCGTTTTAGCAATTTCACTGATGCGCGTTTGCCGCAGTTTGACCAGTCCGAACTCCGCCGCCACAAAAAAGCCATTGACCGCCACCAGCAGCAGGGCGAGGATGATCATAAAAATGTTATTCATAGCGAGATCGAGGGACAATTCTGAGAGAAACGTACATTTAAGGTTATTTGAAAACTCCGATTTAAAATTAAAAAGCTCTACCGGATTAACGAGCCGTGGCTTGCATCATGGGTATCCACGCCTTTAGGGACGAGAACTTGCGGGTGACCTATATTCTAACCTAATCATGCGCTGTTTTGTCGCCTTTGTGGATCGGGGTGAAGTTACTCAACAGCAGAGTCGTCACAAGCAGGGCGGGATAGCCATTGTTGGGGTTTTCTAACGATACTGATCAGCAAACAGCCTTTACGAACGGTTCCGGCGTTGGTATGGAAATCCGCCAAATTTTTTGATGTCTTTGAACCGGGTTCTCTGGTAATGTTTGTGGACCTTTAAGCCGCAAAGAAATACACTTGGCTATCATTCATTCATAGAGAAAAATAAATGCTACACGAAGTAATCAACTGGCTGGTCACAACCATCGGTTCTATGGGCTATATCGGCATTTTTTTGCTGATGGCGCTGGAAAGTTCGGTGGTGCCAATTCCTAGTGAGATCATCATGCCACCGGCAGGTTATCTGGTTCAGCAAGGGAAAATGAGCATGACTTTAGTCATACTCAGCGGTACATTGGGCAGTCTGTTTGGCGCCTACCTGAATTATTTCGCGGCCCACTATTTGGGCAGACCGCTTTTACTCAAGTACGGACGTTATGTACTGATAACAGAAGAGCATTTTCGCCGTGTTGAGGATTATTTTGCCAGCCACGGAGAAATCTCTACGTTTATAGGCCGCCTATTACCGGTCATCCGTCACTTGATTTCGCTGCCGGCAGGATTGGCGGGCATGAGCCACATCAAGTTTTCTATTTACACATTGCTGGGCGCTTTCATCTGGGTATCCATTCTGACCTGGATTGGCTACTTTCTGGGCGAGAATGAGGTATTAATCAAGCAATACTCTCATCAGGTGATTCTCGACGTGCTGGCTGCCAGCGCTGTTTTGGTGACAGTTTACATTTTCCTGCACCGCAGAAAGCTTGCCCGCATCCAAGCCGAGGAATGAAAGTCCGGTAACTTAAGAAAAGTTACTGCTTAAGGGGCTGGAATTTTTCTTCAATTGTCGCGACCAGACTTTTATCCAGCGTAAACATGACCACATGATCGCCTTCCTCAAAAATGGAGTCATGATGGATGGAAATTACTTCGTTATTGCGGATTAATGCGCCCAATACGATGCCCTCCGGCAACTTTACCGTATCAACCTTGCGGCCCACTACGGAATCTTCGCCATTACCCTTGTGGGCAATGGCTTCAATCGCTTCGGCGCTGCCATGGCGCAACAGGCTGATCTGAGCTACATCGCCGCGCCGAACATGCTTGAGTATGCTGCCCAGCGTCTCTACATTCGGCAATACGGCAAGATCGATACCTGTGCCAGGCAATAATTTGGCGTAAGATAAATGATTAAGTATGCAAATCGTCTTGCGCACGCCCAGTTTTTTGGCCAGCGCGGCGGAAATAATATTTTCGTCATCGTTATCGGTAATCGCACAAAACAAATCGGTTTTATCAATGGATTCATCCAACAATAAGGTTTCATCGGCACAATCACCCTGCAGCACGATGGTGTTGTCCAATTCGTTGGCGATTTTATAGGCGCGTTTACGATCTTTTTCGATGATTTTGACATGATGGTTTTTTTCTAATGCTAATGCCAGCCGTTTGCCGATATGTCCGCCGCCCGCAATAATAATGCGCTTTAACGGTTTCTCCAGGCAGCCTAAATCTTTCAATAAACGCTGTACTTCCAGCCGTGGTGCGAAGAAATAGACTTCATCATTCGCCTCAATAACGGCTTCGCCGTTTGCAGCTAGGGCTATACCCTCTCTGAATATTGCAACTACACGAATTCTGCCTTCGGTCAGACGTTCTTTCAGGGTTTTAATTTTTTTACCGGTTAAAAAACCGTCTTCCGCCACTTTAATTGCAAACAGGCGGACTAAGCCGTTGGCGAAATCGGAAATATATAAAACGCCGGGTAATTCAATCAGATTATGGATTGATTCCATGACGGTTTGTTCCGGGCTGATAACCACATCGATAGGAATACCCTCCGGTCCAAACAGCTGTGGATTTTTCAGGTAGTCGATAGCGCGTATCCGGGCAATGGTCTTCGGGCGGCTGTACAATTTGTTAATGACGGTGCAAGCCAGCATATTGGTTTCATCACGATCCGTGACGGCGATAACCAAGTCGGCGTTTTGGGCATCGGCCTGTTCCAAAACGCCGGGATGCGCCGCATTGCCGACGACCGTGGTGATCATCTTGACATGTTCTTTTAAAGCCTCAAGCAGCTGGACATTGTAATCAATGACCACAATGTCGTTTTCTTCGCCAGCTAGCGCTTGAGCCACCGATGCGCCGGTTCTTCCGGCACCTAAAATCAGTATTTTCATTGTTATATCAATGCATTGAAGATGGTCTAATAAAACCGTTGATTAATAATGACGCGATGATCGGCTAAATTTCAAACTGTACGCCTAATTCGATCACGCGTTCCGGCGGAATTTTAAAAAACTGGATAGGGGATGAGGCATTTCTGAACATAACCAGGAAAATTTTCTCCTGCAAAGGGTTCAAGTCCGGTTTATTCGACGGGATTAGCGTTTCTCTGCCAATGAAAAAAGACGCGCTGTTTATGTCAATATCTAAATCTTTTAATTTACATAAACGCAGTATCTGCGGCACATTAGGCGGCTCCATAAAGCCATAACGGGCAGTGACGCGGTAGAAGCCCTGATCCAATTGGTCAATGTCGATGCGTTCATGATCCGGGATAGAGGGAATGTCGACTGTAGACATGGTTAACAGCACAATCCGTTCATGCAACACCTGGTTATGCTCGAAATTAATCTGCAAGGCATGGGGCATACTGAGATTGCGTGCGCTCATATAGACGGCGGTTCCGGGAACTCTGGCCAACGGCGGATGTAAAGCCAGGTCGGCAATAAACGCGGTCAACGAGATGGCCGCTTTTTGCAGATGATAGGTAAGAACCTCCCGTCCGCGTCGCCAAGTGGACATCACGAAAAACAGAATCGTACCTGCTACAAGTGGAAACCAGCCGCCCTGAGGGATTTTAAGAAGGTTCGCACCTAAGAAAGCGCCATCAACTATCAGGAATAATGTGACGAGTGCGCCGGTCCAAAGAGGTGACCAACGCCAGCTATCCAATGCGACTACCAGAGCCAACAATGTGGTTATCATCATCGTGCCGGTCACTGCAAGGCCATAAGCCGCCGCCAGATTGCCGGAAGAGCCGAAGCCGAGCACCGTACAGATTACCAGCAATAATAACATGCGGTTCATGGCCGGCACATAGATTTGACCTGCGGCCTCGGTAGAGGTATGCACCCGTTGCATACGCGGAATATAGTCCATCTGCATGGCTTGACTGGTGATGGAAAACGCACCGGAAATAACCGCTTGCGAGGCAATGACCGTAGCCGCAGTCGCCAGGCCTATCATAGGGTACATTGCCCATTCGGGGGCTAACAGATAGAAAGGATTCAGCACGGCAGCCGGGTCTCGCAGAATCAACGCGCCCTGACCGAAATAATTAAGCGCCAGAGCCGGTAAAATCATGCTGAACCATGCCGCTTGAATGGGGCGTTTGCCGAAATGCCCCATGTCGGCATAAAGCGCTTCGGCTCCCGTGAGCGCCAATACCACCGCACCCAGCGCAATGAAGGCATGCCAGCCATGCGCTAGAAAAAAGTGCAGGCCATATATCGGATTGAGCGCTTGCAACACATCGGGATTCTGCCGCACGCTCAACCACCCCAGTACGCCCAGTACGCCAAACCACACCATCATGATGGGGCCGAACAGCAAGCCGACTTTGTCCGTACCGTAGCTCTGAAACAGGAACAGGGCGATCAACACTGCGATGGTGACAGGCAATACATAAGCCTGAAGAGCGGGGGCCGCAACCTGCAATCCTTCGACGGCGCTCAATACCGAAATAGCGGGAGTAATAATGCCGTCGCCATAAAACAACGCTGTTCCGAACAGGCCTAGCGCAATGATGATGTTACGCTGCCGCTGTCGGTTACGGTGACGCAATGCCAATGCCATTAAGGCCATGATGCCGCCTTCGCCATGGTTGTTGGCCCGCATCACAAATAACACATATTTGATCGAGATAACCAGGATTAGCGACCAGAAAATCAGCGACAAAATACCCAACACATTTTCCGGTGTTGCTTGCACAGCATGAGGGCCATTGAAAATCTCCTTCATGGTGTACAGTGGGCTGGTGCCCACGTCGCCGTAAACGACGCCAATCGCGCCGAGCATTAAAGCGGCAAACCCGGCGGAGGGTTCGTGGGTATTTGTTTGTGTCTGCATGGTCTCTTTGAATTGAAAAACGAATCAGTAAATAATGGTTATCCCATTATATGAGGTCGCCTTGCGAAACTGAAAAAAATCGTATGTCAGAAAGCCCGAGAATCGGTAACAGTGGGCATTGCATGGGCTGAATATATCGCCGAGCGAAAGCCTAACCGGTCTGAGCGTCACTACCGTGGCAACGAGTAAGTAAGGCGTGAGCATTGCGCTCATGGTTCATCGCAGTTAAACAAATCGAAAATCCTGTTATCAGCGCATGCCGGCAATGCTTGTTGCTGGCGGGTCTCGCTGCCCTGACTGAGCCGTGTATTGCCCTAAAAGCCTGTGTTGTTGCCGGACTGGGTCTCGTAGCTTTACGGCGCTGTGCGAGTGGACAGAATAATGTGGCTACACTAAACCGGGCACACTTATATTTAAAAATAAGTTCACAATTTCTGTTGTTCATCGTCTTACTAGGTATGAAAACAGAAAACAACATATCAATCTTACTGGATAAGGTCATTAATGACCTTGACGCACGTCAGGATTACAGTTCGGTAAAGTTTCAATTTATCGATAGCGAGCAATCCATCACTGCTGTCAATGCTGTGCAAAGCTATAACAGCTTTAAACAGGAAATTTTTTCGCAGCAATCTAATAACATACCTATCACAGTACTTTCAATTGATGAAGTAATTAACATTACCAATGCGATTATTGCGTCAAATGTTGCCATTCAGAAGATGGGGCAACTCAACACCAATCGGACTATTACCCCAAGCACCGCCAAAGAAGATAACGTGACACTCAAAGCACTATTTGATGAGTTAATGAAATTAAAAGCAACAACCCAAACGGGGGAAATTACGCCAAGCTCGATTCAAAAAATTTATGGCCCCAAAGGTACATAGGAAGGGACTTATGGCACAAACACTCTATATATCAGTGACTGTTGATTGGGAAGGTAGAACATTTGATAAGGATGGGCCGCCTTACTATGCTGAAAACCTTGAAGGTTTAGTTTTATTACGTGAAAAAATTAAAGCGTTAGGCTTTGATATCCCATGGACGCATTATATCACGCCTAACTATTGGCTAAATGGTACAGCAGATCCAACAACTGTCCTTGCTAACACCAAAGCTATCGACTGGGGTAAAGATGAAATTGGTTTGCATGTGCATTGCTGGTATGATCTTGTTCAAAATGCACAAGTCGATCCTCTGGTGGAAAATCCTACCTTTGGCAATATGGACATTTTTGGCAATGATACCTCCGGCCATGGGGTACCCCTTGGGGCTTATTCCACAGCCAATATCATCAAGATTGTCACCAAAGCAAAAACATTACTGGAACAGAAATTACCGCACCCGCTAACCGTTAAGGGCTTTCGTTGTGGGGGATGGATGTCGAATGATGGCGTATTAACAGCGTTGATGCAGTCTGATTTCTTTTATGATTGCTCCGCAGTACCTCCTGTTGTTTTTTCCCAAGGTTTTAGCACAGTCAGTTTAGGTAATAAAAAAGATACTGTCGGAGATAACAATAGCATTACTGATTTTATACTAAGTCTATGGGGATATATTCCACAGGATAATGGCATTTATCAAAATACACTTTCATTGAAATGGAATAATAGGCAGGCTATTTTACCAACAACACAACCCTACAAAATATTTGCCAATAGTCGGAGTGTCATTGAAATGCCAAACAACGGTGGTTTATCTGACTACACGTCGGAAGCTTATATGACTGCTGCCCTTGGGGATGCACTTAAACTTGCAGATACCAGTGATGAACCTGTTTTTCTCAATATTGGCTGCCATCAAGAGGGGCCTTTCAGATATAAAAATAGCTTATTTGAGTTTTTTGATAACAACAAAGCACAATTGTTGGACTTAAAAGATCAGGAAAAAATTATTTTTTCAACCGTCTATGAGGCCAGTAGAGCAGCGGATTTACACATGGTTGACTAGCCAAAAACCGGCAACAATATCAGCAATACCTAAAAATCACTCATACAATAATTGAGGGCAGGTCTTGCATTTGCATAAGACTATCGAGTCTAACTCAACTCTCCAGCGGAGTTTCGCGTTAAATTTCATTTTGGGTGTAAATTTTTCATTTTAAGTGCATGCTGAACGATGGCTTTAATAATGGAGCAGGCGTTCACAAGCTGGCAACAAGACTCTTGATGGCCGATTCCAGTTGTCATGACTGCCTTAAATCGACCTATTCCGGTGTCAGTCAAATTTTTTTAAATCAAGATAGGGATTATAATGAACAGTCGATGAAAACATTAGGTAGTCCGTATACTTTTTGTGAAACTGCCCTTTTGTCTCTTCATTAAAGAAGCCCTCTTGTATCGGAGAGGCTTTTAGCGTTTATCAACAACAAATCATCGCCATTAATCAAGCGATAACTTAGCCAGTGCTGCATAGAAAAGAATAATATTGACGGCAAAGATAACTACAGTGAAAACGAGAGATTTTAAGTCCATAGAATTTACCCCTGAATAAAGTAACCTTAATCTGTATGATTTATACAAAAATCAATAAATATCTAAGAAAGGCATTAATTATGCCAATTATTGACTGCATCACTAGGTCGCCCCTGCTGCCCCATGGCAGCCGTGCTATTTCAATCATTAGCCAACAATTGTAGGTCTGGATTCTTTCGAAAAATGGAATCAAAATAGTGCTTTTGACTGCCAGCCTGCACTAAACTAATGCATTGTTGGAGCGGGACTGTAATAATCGATGGGGGCAATTGGGGTTGATTTTGTGAAATTGTTGAATGTCGGTTGTTAGCTGAATCCCGGCAATCAAAGCAACAGGTAATATTCCTCTCCAATGGAGGGAGCCGTAAACCACCGATGTTGAGAATGTCTGCAAGCATTCTTTATTTATGTCTGGAATATCAGGCAAGTGTTGCAACTGTTTTGTATCAGCTAAATATTGAGGGATTGGCCGCACCATTGAGTAAATGCGGTAGCAGGGTTACATAGCGCTGAAAACAAAAAAGGCCTTACAACGATAAATCTGTAAGACCTTGATATTATTGGTGGGACGTCAGGGATTCGAACCCTGGACCCATGGATTAAGAGTCCACTGCTCTACCAACTGAGCTAACATCCCAATTGTTTATTTAACAACTGGGATGATTTTAAAGGATTTCTTGAGTAAATCCAAGGACAAAATGTTCATGCCAAAGGTCTTTACTTTATTTTGTCCAGCGCCAGAGATAATTCCTGGCTGAATTCACTAAGGACCCTGCTGAGTGCTTTGACGGCGGACGGGTAGGACGGGGCGTCCAGTTTATGTTCAATTTTGGAATGGCCATTGCTTACCAGGGTATGGTTTTTTTCATTCATTATCGCCCAGCGGGCTTCAAAATTTACGGTTTTTTCAGGGTGGGTGTCGAATCTGATGATGTCAATTATGATGCGATAATCGACCGTTCCGTATGCACTCCAGGGATAGGCTCTGATCAGGTCGTCTGCTTGCAGCGTTGCCAGATTATGAGTCAGCACTTGTGCGACATTATCTTTTAAAGGCGATGCCCATTGATGAAACTCGGCGATTTTTACGCTGTTATCCGGTAACCGGGTGACAATTTGTTTGCGCTCAAGTAATGCGGGTATGGATACGGGACCGATGCCGATCTGGCGCTTTTTTTCTGTTGCCGTTGAAAGTGGTGGCGGCTCGCTCAGCGGTTCCAACACATAAAAATCGGTGGGCGGCGTTGATAGGCATGCCGAGAGCAGGGTTCCGGTTGAAAATGTGATGAGCCATTTTGAAAGTCGATTTGCCATAATTACTGCTCTTTTTTGCCGCGAATTAATGAGTTGGGGTTTTGTTCCAGATAGTCGGTCAGTTGCTTGACCGAACTTGCCGCCTGGGTAAGTTCCTGCAGCAGCCGCTCCAGTTCGTAGTGGGTGGTGGAACCGGGTTCCAAGGCATTTAACACCTGATGCGCCGAGTTCATGGTCTTGTCGGCGGTATCCAGCGTTCCCTGGGCGGTGACCAGCATGCCGGTTGCAGCCTTTGACGTGCCTTGCAATGATTGCAGGGTTTTATTGGCCTCAATCGTCAAGTCTTCCAACGGCAATTTAGCGACTTTATCCATGATGATATTGGCGGAATGGGTAAATTGATCCAGTGAGCTGGCGGTGGTCGGGAACTCAGGATAGACGCTTTTGTTGTCGCTCAACACAATCTTGCTTTTCGGGTGAAAATCAAGATCGACCAGCAGTTGTCCGGTCAGCAGGCTGCCGGTTTGCAGTTGTGCGCGCAGGCCTTTGTTAATCAGTTGGGCCATAATATCTTTATCGCTGATGTTGGTCTGGTTATTGATTTCTTTGATGCGTTCCGGTTCCAGTTCCACGGTTACCGGAACGTGAATTTCAGCGGTCTTCTTGTCCAGTTCCAGATTGATGTCGGTGACCTTGCCGATCGGAATGCCGCGTAATTGTACCGGCGCACCGACGGTTAAGCCGCGTACTGAACCGTTAAAATACATGACGTATTTTAAGGTGTTTTGATAAACAATCCGGGTCGACAGGTCATAGGTATCGTAAAGCGGAAAAACGCTGTTTTCAGGCTGGATATTTTCAATCGTGTCCTCCGCTGAGGCGCGAAAGGCAATGCCGCCGCTTAACAAGGAAATCAACGGCCCGGTTCTGACTTTAAAACCATCGGCTCCGGCGGATAAATCGACGCCGCTGTCTATCCAGAAGCGGGTGTTTTTTCTGACGAACTGGTCGTAGGGCTTGTTGATGAAAATGGTTAAGCGTATCGCATTGGCTTCATCGGATAACTTGTGGCTGAGTACTTCACCGACGATGATGCCGTGAAAATTGATCGGGGTTCCCGGTTTCATGGAACCCAGGTTATTGGTTTCCAGAATAAAATGCGTACCTTCCGCGTTGTTTTTCAGCAAGGGCGGGGTGGTCAGTCCGGTAAAATGATGCTGGCTGGGACCGTCGCCCGGCTTGATTTCTATATAAGGCCCCGATAGCAGCGTACCCAGTCCTGAAATCCCGCCCAAGCCGACCTGGGGCCGCACCACCCAGAAGCTGGTGTTTTGGTTCAAAT
Source organism: Methylobacter sp. (assembly GCA_023229605.1). Taxonomy (GTDB): domain Bacteria; phylum Pseudomonadota; class Gammaproteobacteria; order Methylococcales; family Methylomonadaceae; genus Methylobacter_A. Next base: position 10,453 of record JALNYY010000008.1, on the reverse strand, counting down.
AGCCGTCTGCCGTGCTGTTCATTTGCGCGGTAATCAGGATGGTTTTTAAGTCGTCGTTGATGGAGATGGCGGTGACTTTGCCCACTTCCACATTCAGGTATTTGATTTTGGTTTTATCCACTTCCAGACCTTCTGCGGTAGGGAAGCTGATCGTGATAACCGGGCCTTTTTCATTAATGGACTTGGCGATTAACCAGCCGCTGACCAGCAGGGCGATTAACGGCAGGAGCCATACCAGCGGTAGTTCGGTCTTTTTATTGATGGTTATTTCTGAAGCATCGTAAGGGTCGGTAAAGTCATTCATTTTAGCGCTGGTTATCCCATATTAAGCGTGGATCGAAACTTTTGGCGGCAAACATGGTCAATACCACGACCGCAGCAAACGCTGTTGCGGCAGGGCCTGCGATAACCTGCGCCACACCGCCCATATCGACCAAAGACACAAGAATTGAAATCATAAAAATATCCAGCATCGACCAGCGGCCTACAAAAGCGATAATCCGGTACATGATAGTCCATTTTTCCGCATGGGCTTGCCAGCGATAATGAACGTTGAGCAATAACAGGCTGATCCCCAGCAGTTTTAACAAGGGCACCAAAATACTGGCGACCAGAACCAATAAGGCTATGGGTATCATGCCGCCTTTGATTAATGCAATAATGCCGCCGATAATAGTGTGTGGTTCACCGGCGCCTAGGCTCGTAACGGTCATGATCGGAAAAATATTGGCCGGAATATACAGGCAGAAGGCGCTCAACAGTAATGCGGAGGTGCGTTGAAAGCTGTTGGGCAGCCGGGGATGCAACCGGCCTCCGCATAACGGGCAAAGCCTGTTTCTGTCCGCCCGTTTCGATAAACAGCCGCAATCATGACAACGGATAAAGCCTTGAGTCAGGGCTGTCGAGTTGGATTTCATTTTCTTAATTGTCCGATTTGCCGCCAGAACAGAACTTTATCCAGGCTGCTGGCCAGCATACCGGTTACGATCAGCAAGGCCACGAACGCGTAGAGTCCAAAACCGAACTTAAGTTCAGAGGTGGCGGAGAGTTTAACGCAGGCGACAATAATTCCCAGCATATAAACTTCCAGCATCGCCCATTCATCGATATGTTGCAGCCAGCGCATCCAGTGCGCTAGATACCGGTTCGGCTTTTTAAAATAAAGATGCGCGCTGATCAGCAACGATAAAAGAATGTTCAGTAGCGGGAACAGAATGCTGGATAAAAATACCAGTATAGCAACGCCCCACATGTGTTCTTCAAATAACGCAACCACGCCCGACCACAACGTGCCGTCTTTGGCATTGCCTAACATTTTGATACCGATCAGCGGCATCAAATTGGCCGGGAACATCAATATCAATCCTGCAATAGACAGCGCAAAAGTGCGTTCGATGCTTTGTTTGCGCGGCCGTTGCAGCAAATACCCGCAACGTGGGCAATGCGCCTTGTCACCCACCACAGGCGCGGCGGGGTTAAGCAATAAATCGCACTCGGGGCAGGCGGTGAAGCTTATTTTGCTCATGTTGTGATGTTAAATATTCAGGGTGTGGCTGCTATTATCCTCGTCAACATGCTGGTTGTCATTTTGAGTAAAGGGGGGGCGATTGCAAGGGAAGATATTTCTTGGTTTGTAAAAAAAATAAGTTTACGATAATAAATTATTATAAGTTTTAAGGCCACAGCATTACTTATTGACTCACAAATACATAGAGTCCATGTCATCATTTTACGACCCCTCTTTTATCATTGGCAGGACTTATTATGAATGAAGATGCATTGCAGTCCATCAGGAAACGAGTGTTTGAGTTAACCGTCAGCAGCACATCGGATTTGGATGCGTTGCTTGAGCGTTTGCTCGAAATATTGCGCGACTATCACGATTTGCCATTGGAGCCGCGAGCTGCGATGGTGCTGCTTAATCCGCGGGGCCGTTATTTTCAAGTCGCGCAATTCGGCATGGAGCCCTTATGGAAATCGCAGCTGCACTGGGATTTCGGGGTGTTTGCATCTGCCGTTATTGCGCCGGGCTGCCTGGTTGAAACGGTTTCGCTCCACCCCGGCGATGGTGATGAACAGGCGTTGCAACAGCGACTATTTCTGTTGCCGCTTTGTATTGATGGCCAGGGAATCGGTTACACCACGATGTTTGTTCCGCTCGATTATCAGTCGTCTCCACCCCATCTCGACTTCATGAATGAATTGGCGTACGTCCTCTCCAGTTTGATTCATCGCGCCCTTACCAATGAAACACTCCGTATTCGGGAGCTGGAACTGGAGGAAGCGCGTGCGGATGCAATTCGCAACTTGGGGGTGGCGTCGGAATACCGCGACAGCGAGACGGGCTGGCACATCATGCGCATGACCAATTTTGCCCAAGCTATTGCGAAAGCGATGGGGCTGCCGGCAGATCAGCGGGAATTGCTTTATGTTGCGGCGCCGATGCACGATGTAGGGAAAATCGGCATTGCGGACGCAGTGTTGCTAAAACCCGGCAAGCTGACTCCAGATGAATTTGAAATCATGAAAACGCACACTAATATCGGCGTCTCCATCCTAACGGGTAATGACGCATTGATCGCCGCTGCGCGGGATATTGCCGGTTCACACCACGAGCGCTGGGATGGAACGGGATATCCGCAAGGCCTAGGGGGCGAACAAATTCCGATTTTGGCCCGGATTTGTTCGGTGGCCGATGTATTCGATGCATTGACCTCGAAACGGCCGTATAAAAAAGCGTGGGCCGTGGAGGATGCGGCTGCCTGGATTATTTCCGAATCCGGAACGTATTTTGATCCTGCAATCGTGGAGGCTTTTAAGACAGCCATGCCGGAAATTTTACGGGTACGCGAGCTGTATCGCGATGACATCATCGATCCCAAACACGTATTGATGCTTCCTCCGGTCGAACCGAGAGAAAACGAGTGGGCGCCATGGGATGAAAGCCTCAGTGTCGGTATTGATGTCATCGACGAACATCATCGCTACCTGTTCGACCTGATCAACGATTTGTACGAGGTGGTCAGCAATAAGCTGGGAGCCCGCGAAGTGGCGCGCCTGGTCAAGGCACTGGATGCTTATGCCAAAGTGCATTTTCGCGCCGAGGAATTGATGATGACGCATTACGGCTATGAGGGCCTTAATCGCCAGGAGCATCAGCATCATGCGTTCGAGGCGAAAATTTGCGAGTTTTACGAAGAGCTGCACGCCAATCCGCTGGTCGCGCAATTTGATGTATTATCCTATTTGCGCGATTGGCTGGTGAAACACATCCTGGTTGAAGACGCCCAGCTGCGTTCGCTGGTCACTGCGTAGGAAACGCGCCATCCATAGCGCATTTGACTTTATTTGATAAGAAAATCCCGCATCATGCCCATGTCCTCGTGTTCCAGGTTATGGCAGTGGTACATGAACAGGCCTTTAAAATCGTTAAACGGTTTTAATATCGTGACCTTCTCGCCCGGCATCACCAGAACCGTATCCTGCCAGCCGCTATCGATCAATCCTGATGAGACGCTGGCGTAGTTATCGGTAACATGAGGACTCACTTCCCGCTTGACGATCTGAAACTGTTCGCCATGCAAATGCATCGGATGCGGCATATCCATCATCATGCCGTGCATGCCGCCATCGAAACCGTTATCGAACTCGATTAATTGCAGGCTGTTGACCGGGATAATTTCATCCGGCTGAATGTCGTCCATTTTATAAGAGCGGCCGTTAAGCAGCGCCGACATGTGCTGCATGGACAAGGCGATGGTTTTCGGATTGCCTGCATTTGCAGCATTCTTGGCCTGTAGTGCAGTGATCGGGGTTAAAGCCTTCGGCAAAGGATTGTCGCCTTGCTCCTTTTTGGCGACCCGGATTTTTAAGATCGGGTAGTCCGATCCTAAAGGCAGGGTACTGACCGACATCATGCCGCCCATCATGCCGCGCCCGTGCCCCATCATTCCGTGGCCCATCATGCCGCCGCGCCTGCCCATCATGCCGCCGTGCATGTCGATGTCAAACTGGAGGCTGCGCAAGGTCAGCTCGGCGCCTATTTCCAGTTTGCTGAAGTCCACCCATAACTCGCGCCTCTGTCCCGGCGCCATCATCACATAAGGCTGTTGTTCGGGCTTTTCCAGCAAACCGCCGTCAACGCCAATCACGGTCATAGGCGTGCCGTCATCCCAGGCGAGTTTGTAGATACGGGAATTAGAGCCGTTGACCAGCCGGAGCCGATAGGCGCGGGTCGCCACCGGCAACACGAAATCAGGCCGGCCGTTGACCAGGATCCGGTCGCCTAAAAAGCCCTGCATGCGTTGCATCATGTTAGCCGAATAAACCAGCTGGTTTTGGCCGTCAAAACTGCGGTCCTGGATCACCAGCGGCACGTCGTGGTCGCCGCTCGGCAAATGCAGCGCGTGTTCCTGGTCATCGCTGACGATTAACAGGCCCGCCAAGCCGGAATAGACCTGCCGGGCCGTTACGCCGTGGGTATGGGCGTGATAAAAGTAGGTGCCCGCCCGGTTGAGGATCTCGAATTCGTAAATATAGGTTTCGCCGCGATTGATCGCATACATGGGGTTGCCGTCCATGTTGGCGGGTACATGCAGGCCGTGCCAGTGTAGAATCGATTGCGCCGGCAAATCATTATTAAGAATCATCCTGACTTTCTGGCCTTTTTTAAAGCGCAGGGTAGGAGCCAGATAGGTGCCTTCATTATTATCAAGAATGTTTGCAGGGCCTGTGATGACCTTGCCGGTGACTTTCCATACGCGGGTTTTTTCGCCATTTAAAATGGCTACATCGGCCGTGTTCATGGTCAGTTCAATTTCAACGTCGGGAAGAAAATCGTCAGACGGTGCGTTGACCCTGGTAAATTTGCCGGCCGCCTGCGTCCAGCCCGGGTAAGCGACCGCTCCGGCGATACCGATTGCGGCATATTTTAAAAATTTTCTGCGATTGCAATTCGTCGTCGTTTTCATTTGGCCTTCCTCGGTTTAATTATTATTTTAGTATTGGGGCATGCGATTTTGTATCACGCCCTCCGTAGTGTGATGAGACTACACAAGCAATAATTAGTCAATGGCGTTGTAAATTGGACGCTATTTGAGTGCTTTCTACGCACTCCATCCATGCAGCGCGACAAACAAGACAAAAACTATCTGTGCGTAACATCAGTTATTGTAAAAAAATGAACCGCACTTGCTATTTAAATTTAAAATAGCCAATAAACACAGTGCAAGAGACTCAATTGACAGATACGAAACATTTTTTCAGCAGTGACGGCGGCTTGGCCGAAGTCATCCCAGGCTATCAGCCGCGGGCGGCCCAAGTCGAAATGGCCGAGGCGATTGCCCATGCGATTGACGCAAACCAGCATTTAATCGCCGAAGCCGGAACCGGAACCGGCAAAACTTTCGCCTATTTAGTGCCCGCGATTTTATCCGGTAAGAAAGTCATTATTTCGACCGGCACCAAAAACCTTCAGGATCAGCTGTTCAACAAGGATTTGCCGGTGATCCGCAAGGCGATCAAAACACCGTTTATCGCAGCGCTGTTAAAAGGCCGCAGCAACTATTTATGCACCTACCGGTTGAAAAATGCACTGACTTCGACGCTGGGTTTCAGCAAGGAAGATGCCGCCGCTTTGGCAAAAATAAGCTCCTGGTCGAAACGCACCAAAACCGGCGATACCTCAGAAATGTCAGAGGTGGCCGAGGCCGACCCGGTCTGGTATCAGGCGACTTCATCGCTGGATAATTGCCTGGGCCAGGATTGCCCTGATTACGCCGACTGCTTCCTGGTCAAGGCCAGGAAAAAAGCCCAGGAAAGCGAAATCCTGGTGGTCAATCATCATTTGCTGTGCGCGGACTGGTCGATACGCGACAGCGGTTTCGGCGAGTTGTTGCCCGATGCCGAAGTGGTCATCATCGACGAGGCGCACCAGCTGGCCGATACCGCATCCAAGTTTCTGGGCATTACCGTCAGCGCCAAGCAGCTGAACGATCTGGCCAAAGACGCGTTGATGGAATATTTCAAGGACGCGACCGACATGCCGGCGTTGCGCACCGCCTGCGAAGACATGGAACATGAAGTTAAGGACTTGAGGTTGGCGTTCGGCATCGAGCTTAAACGGGGCGACTGGCAGGACATCGAGAATAATCCGAAAATAGCCGGCGCATTGACGGCGGTTAAAGATCAGTTGCAGCGCCTGTCCGATCAGCTGGAGCTGGCGTCGGTCAAATCCAAGGGCCTGGACTCGTGTTTCAAGCGCGCCGACGACTTGGTGCAGCAGCTAAAAATTATCCTGGAAGACAACAGCGGCAAATGGATACGCTGGTATGAAACTTATAAAAACACCTTTACCTTGAGCCGGACGCCGCTGGATATTGCGGCGGAATTCCGTTCCTTCATGCAGCAGCATCAGGCTGCATGGATTTTCACTTCGGCGACCTTAAGCGTGGCGAACAGGTTCGATCATTTCGCCAATAACCTGGGGCTGAGCAATGCGGCCAGCGCAAGTTGGGGCAGTCCTTTCGATTACGCCCACCAATCGCTGTTTTATCACCCGAAAGGCTTGCCGCAGCCCAATGATCCCGAATTCATCCCGCGGATCATCGAGTTCGCGGTGCCGGTGTTGGAGGCCAGCAAGGGCAGGGCGTTTTTCCTGTTTACCAGCCACCGCGCGCTGAAACAGGCGGCCGAATTATTGGAGAAAAAAATCGACTATCCGTTGCTGATTCAGGGCAGCCGCCCGAAAGCCTTGTTGCTGGAGCAGTTTAAGGAAGCCGGCAACGCGGTGCTGCTGGGCACCTCGAGTTTTTGGGAAGGCGTGGATGTCCGGGGCGAGGCCTTATCCTGCGTCATTATCGACAAACTGCCGTTCGCATCGCCCGGCGATCCGGTATTGAAAGCGCGGCTGGACGCGATGGTCAAACAGGGGCGCAACTCGTTTTTCGAATACCAGCTGCCCACCGCCGTGATTGCGTTAAGGCAGGGCATAGGCCGTTTGATCCGCGACGTGACGGATAGAGGTGTATTGATGGTCTGCGATCCCAGATTGTTAAAGAAATCATACGGGCAGATATTTTTAGACAGCGTGCCGGCGATGAAGCGCACCCGCGATATAGAAGAAGTGCGGGCTTTTTTTCAGGAAGAATCGTTAGAGAAATAGAACACGGACAACACGGATTGGGCTGATAAACGCGGATAAAAAAGATATTACGGGTATATACCCATCGCACATCAAAACTCGGTGCCTTTGTTCCTGCTGTAGGGGGGCGGGTGAGGAGGTTTTAAAAGCCAAATCCGTTTAAATCCGTCTAATCAGCGCCATCCGTGTTCTATATATAAACTTAGCATTAGCTGAGAAATTACCAAGAAGAGATCGAATAATGAAATTATTGGCAGTGGAAACATCGACCGAAGCCTGCTCGGCAGCGCTGTTTATCGACGGCGAGGTGGCGGAACGCTTTGAGCTTGCGCCCAAGGAACACACCAAGCTGATCCTGCCGATGATCGACTCATTAATGGCGGATGCGGGTTTAAAGCCGCAACAGCTGGATGCATTGGCGTTCAGTCGCGGCCCCGGTTCGTTCACCGGCGTGCGTATCGCCACCGGCGTAATCCAGGGTATCGCGTTGGGCGCCGATTTGCCGGTCGTGCCCGTGTCCACGCTGGCGGCTATCGCCCAGGATTTTTTCGATCACAATGATGATAACGCCGCTTTTGTCGCGATGGACGCACGGATGGATGAGATATTCTGGGGCGTTTACCGGCGCGATGCACAGGGCTATGCCGAACTGATCGGCGACGAAGCGGTGACTCCGGCCGATGCGGTTGAGTTCCCCGATCTGACCGGCGTAGGCATCGGTTCAGGCTGGGGCGTTTACAGCCAGGAATTGACGGCCCGCTTGTCATGGCGCGTCAGTCGCTATCAAACCGAACTGCTGCCCAGAGCCGGTGCGATAGCCCGGTTAGGCGCGCGGGGTTTCGAGTTGGGGCAGGCCGTTGCCGTCGAACAGGCCATGCCGGTTTATTTGCGGGACAAGGTTGCTAAGAAAGAATCGGAGCGGTGAGGATAAACGGCTCAATTATGCAACTGATGTTACGTACAGACGGTATTTCTCCCGTTTGCCCCGCCGAAAGGGAGGAGCGCAGGTGAGAAGCGGCAACCGGGTCGCCTTTTCTTTGGTTACTGACGCAAAAGAAAGTAACTCGCTCTCGGGTGCGAGAACCCGATTCAAATAACTGTCGCGTTAGCGACTCCTTAAATTCAGTGTAAATTCGATCAACTGCGTAACATCAGTAAATAATGATTAATTCCAGCTTCAATCTGAGTTGAGATTTTCAACCAAACTTCTTGAACGGTTGATGTAACAGCTCTGACATTGCATCTTTTAAAGTACGCTCCAGGCCGAATCAACTAAAAAATGAAGTTGGAACGTGCGAAAGCCGTTCATGCTTCGACAGGCTTGGCACGAACGGCTTTCACACGCCCACCCAATCGCGGGCAGATGCAATTATTACTTGCGAACCGAGGAAAGAATCAGGTCTTGATTCAATACGATAAGCATTTTTCCGGTCGTGTTGCTTTCGGGGATGTTGACCAATGATTTTACATAGCCGCCGTCGCCGCGCAGTAATTCGTTAACCGGTTGAACTTGCGATTTCTCAAAACTGGGAACGGCATCGAGCCCGTCAACCAATAGACCGATAGGGCCTACCTGGGTTCGGACAATGATGATTGCGCCGTTAGTCTTTTCCGCTTGATCGGAATCAACCGGCGTATTAGTCAGAATCCTGCCGTCAATGACGATAACCGGGATTTTTTCGTTGATGCCGTCGGGGCTGTTATCGCAATACATGACGCTGCCGACAATATAGGATTTTACGCCGGGCAGGGCGTTGATCATCGTAACGTCCACGGCTTCCAGCACCTCGGAGGCAAGAAATGCGTAGATCTCCGGGCCGATGTAAAACGTCGCCAGATCGGTAACTTCGCCGGTTACCGGCTCCTGCGGGTAAGTGATGGCCACGCGTTGTTCGGCAGCCGTGGCTTCGCTTTTTTCGCCGATTGGTATAAACACGAAGGCGGCTACATCATTATGGTAGTCCCCTGTGGTTTTAAACTCGCGGTATCCGCGCGACGAGTAACAGCCGACGGCATAGTATTTTTTGTTGTAAAACACGATCTTGGATTTGCCCGTGCCTTCTTGCAGCTCAAAAAACTCAGGGTCTATCCAAAGAACCTCGCCATTGGTGTAATTGGAACCTTCGGTCGAAGCGATAATCCGGCCGCTGGGGCGCTCCACAAACAAACCGAAAGAGCCGGGTTTGTCGGGCAGGCAATCCTCAAGCATGTGCTTGAATTCGGGCGTGGAGTCGAAAACGATGCCGATACCGCCGACTATTTTGTTCATGTCGTCGATATGACGGATGGCGGCATTGTAGACATAGGTTGGATTGCCTTCATAAAGCCAGGATTCTTCAAAGGGCGATACCCGGTATTCCTGAGGCGAGCGCAACGAAAAAGTGTCCTGCGCGTAGGAGGCGGTCACCTGTCTGCCCAGGGCGTCCATCGGGTCGTTATGCAGATTGGACTCGGCCACGATAGTGCCTTTGATGTCGTAGATGAAAAGGCGCGTGTAGACTGTGTAAAGCTTGTTGATGTAGACCAGAATATCGGTGATTTTCGCTTTGTCTTCCGGGCTCAGGCGGCCTTCGGACAAGATGCGCCGGATTTCCGAAGTCAGCGCCCACCACCGGCAGTCATTGCTGCGCTCGTACAGGTTGCGGTCCATAATATCGATCATCAGCCTGGCGATGGACTCGGCATTGCGCAGCTCGGACGCAATCATCGTGGTATGCAGTTTGCTGCTGGAGTCGGCAAGCGCCTGGGCCGTGCGGGCGCCCATCGAACGCAGCTGTCTTAGAATCGCCTTCAGCGATAAAAGGTTGCCGTGCTGGTTGGTCGCCATGACCTGACCGTTCCATATGACGCGGTGCAGGAACATGTTGATGTCCTGGGCGGCGGTCGCAACGATGCTGGACAGCTCGGGCGACAGCGAGTCGCCATGGCGGAGAATTTCGGCATTAAGCTCCTTGTCGGACGCGGAAGGAGCGAAGGCCGAGTGCAATGTGATCATCGCATGGCCGTACCATTCCTGCCCGGAATAGCTTTGGTAGGGTCGTCCTCTGTGCGTTACCGACAGGTATTCGCGTCCGGCAAAGTCGGTTACACCGTAGTGATGGCCTTCAGGAACGGCTTCGATGACGCGGCCAATCGGCACATGGTCGTAGTCGCTGGTGGCGATGACCACGGAATCGGCATTCAGCAGCAGCATCACGGCTTTGTCGCCTTTTTTTTGCAGGCTGCGGAAGATGCCTTCCATCTCGTTATCAAAACGGAACGACAGGCACAAAACGCCAATCACCGAGTCGTCGGTCGGGTCGACGATGCGTT
>JALNYY010000154.1 GCA_023229605.1 Methylobacter sp. | reverse complement strand
TCTGCGGAAGGCTTTACCTTTGCCGACGCCATCAGCCGCGAAAACCAAGCGGTCGCTTTGGGCCAGGTGAATGACAACACCCTGTTGCTTCATCACTTCCTTTCTTACGACTGTTCATATGAGCCCGGCAGTGAAGGCCGGCTGGATGAATTGCTGATGCCGCTGTCTCTCGAAGGCGATATCATGAACTATATTGTTGACGGCGTTTCGGGAACCTATTGCTTTTCCTTGTTCAGCAACGGAGTCCGCACTCGCCGTTGGGCTGCTGAGCCCGGCAAAATCTGGTGCAACGAGGGTGAACCGAGGACAAATGAAACCTCTTCGGCTTTAAAAAAGGCTCCCCCCCTTGATATTTTTTCAATGAGCGACGACGAAAACCGCCTGTTTGCAGTATGGGAGGCATTTATTGGAATATCCTTCCAGGAACTTGTACAAAATGACACGTCTTTATTTCATTTCTTTCTCTAGCGATAGAACGAGCCAGAATAGATACGGTTAAACCTTAATACACAACGAGCAAAAAACCATTCGGGCGTTCCGCGCAATGGATCGCTGAAACGAGAAAAACATCCAGTAGGGAATTCTAATGCGAGCGAAAACCGCCCAAACCCAAGCCGACCGTTCCAACAACACCGCGTCGGATACCGACCGTAAAGGCGCTTCCTCGGCCCCACCTGCCTACGGTATCGACTGTCTCGACCGCCCAAAAGAGCAATCGCCCTCCTCCGGGCTGCCCGACAAACTTAAAACCGGCATCGAAAACCTGTCCGGCTTGTCGATGAATGCTGTACAGGTTCATTACAACTCATCCAAACCCGCGCAGTTGCAGGCGCTGGCTTATACTCAGGGAACGGATATCCACATAGCGCCCGGTCAGGATCGGCATTTGCCGCACGAGGCCTGGCACGTAGTGCAGCAAGCGCAAGGACGCGTGCAGCCGACTATGCAGATGAAGAATGGGGTGCAGGTTAATGATGACAAGGGGCTGGAATACGAGGCGGATGTGATGGGCAGGACAGCGGTTCAGCGCGCGGGTACAGGCCACCATCGTGAAAAAGCGCGCTTGAGTTTCCTGAACCATCCGCCTGCGCCTCTTGCATCAGAGAATGCCCTGAAGCGGGCTTCGGATGTAACACCTCTGCCCCCGCTCCAGGCTCGCGCGCACGGTAACGCCATCGTACAACGCAAGATCGGCTTTGAGTTTGAAGTCGGCGGGATCAAGACGGAGCATAATGCCGGGAACCCAAACTGGGTGTCCCACAGCAAAGGCGACGTGATCTCCCATGAACCCGGCTACAATATCACTGCCGACATCAGCGCCAACGACTCCCAACTTGAGTTCGTAACAGACCAATTCGACGAAACCGAAGATGAAGGACTGGAGCAGATCAGTCGCGTGGCCGGCTACATCAGGGGAGACATGGAAGGCATCGTCAACGCGGCCAATCTGCGGGGCGGCGTGGTATTGGCATCCGACGTACAAAGGCTCAACGGAGGAAACCGGGACCGCTTTCTACCACAGCTCAACAACTACCTGAATTTGGCCGGCCAGCTACAAATGACCGGCGGCGTCAGCGTAAGGGCGCTCGCGGGCATCGTATCGGGCACTTCCATGCCGAACCGAATAGGCGGCTTACCGGGCACGAGGTACCAGGACTACGCAGTGAATTACAAAGACGTGGATCCCAACGGTGATATCCAACAACCAATCTTCCATGCTGCGAAGGATGCCGTGAGCGGCTTCGTGGGACAAGCCGACCCGACGCGGGGCGGCATCCCCGGACGAACGCGCGGAGCACTTGCGGCAGTAGTCACCCTGATGGCGCAGGTTCCGCTGAACATGCGCGGCGCGCTGCCCGTGGCGGTGCAAGGCCTGTTTCTCGCCCGTACCGACTACTCGAAGATCCTGAAAATGATCGGCGACGACAGCGGCATCGACATTGATCCCGGCGGCTTTGCACAGGCTCTCCTCTCAACGATAAACCGATTCGCCGACCCAAGCCTCCAGCTCGATGACGACGTCTTCCCGGCGGAGTACCGGTCTGCCGGCCAGCAGCTCACCGGCGTGTCGATCGGGCAATGGGCTCACAACGTAGTGCCGACGCCCGGCAAACTGTGGGGCCGTTGGCAGGGTACCGACCTTATCACCAAGCGGAACTTCCCGGGGACGCGAGCGCAAAAGGCAGAACTCAGAGCCTTCGGCGGCTTCGGCAGCAAGACCGACTCGGGCAACAAGCTGATCCTGGAATGGCGGAACCTCCAGACGATGTACGCAGACCAACTCGAACTCACGATGACCGGTCTGGCTGAATATCTGCGGCAGGCCAACGAGTAGGCCTTGCTCCTGCAGGGTTCCCCATCGCCAGCCATGTAAACATGCTGCCCTCTTAACCGCTTTTACCGGTTTTCGCATATTCCTTGCGTATGCCTTGCAGCAACTCTTCCAAAACAATAGTTTCGCTGTTACGGGCCAGCGCTTGTAAGGAGGCGTAACGAATCGCATTTAATATGGCGCCTCCGGCAAATTCATGATCTTTGGCGATTTTCATCAAATCAATATCGGCATCCAGTTTTGCTTTGCTGGAAAAACCCTGCCGCCATAAACGCAGCCGTTCTTCGGGCCGCGGCAGCGGAAAATAAATCATCGACTCAAAACGCCTGGCGAACGCTTCGTCGAGATTTTCCCGCAAATTGGATGCCAGAATGGCTATGCCGTCGAAACATTCCAGGCGTTGCAGCAGAAACGCGGTTTCCTGGTTGGCATAACGATCATGCGCATCTTGTATTTCGCTGCGTTTTCCGAACAGCGCATCCGCTTCGTCAAAAAATAAAATCCAGTCGCGGTGCTCGGCCTCGTCAAAAACTTTGCCGAGGTTTTTTTCGGTTTCACCAATGTATTTGGACACTACCAGCGATAAATCCACCTTGTACACGTCGCGTCCAGTCACTTTGCCTAATATGCTGGCAGTCATGGTTTTGCCGGTTCCGGGCGGACCGTAGAACAAGCTGCGGTAACCCGGCCGCAGTTTGTGCTTCATGCCCCAATCCTGCATCAGGGTTGGTCCGTGCGCTATCCAGGCCTGAATTTCCTGCACTTGTTTGAGCGTACCGGGATGCAGCACCAAATCCTCAAAGCTGAGTCCGGTTTCAATGAGCTGGGCCGGAAATTGGCTGCCGAAGCTGGGCCTATAGTGCTGCCCGGTGCTCAGCAAGGCAAGATATTCCTCGCTAAGCCTTAACGGGCTATGCAATAGCGGTTCATTATCCAATCGCTGGATATGCAGTATATGTTGGCGGGCAAAAGCATGATTGCGTTCAAACAGGTTATGCAGTTCCAGGCGTTGCGCAAGGCTGTTGTCGGCAAGAATGAATAACAGCGTTTGTACTGTCGGCATGAAGCCGCTGCTGCTTCCGTTATAGCCGCCAAACTCGCTAAACCGGCGGTCGAACAGTTGGTTTTTGAGGAAAAACATGTCCAGCAGTTCCGGGCAAAGCACAGGCGCCAGCGCCAGCGCCAGCGTGATGCGCTCGGCAAAACCGAATCGATAGCGCTCAACGCAATCTGCGTAGCTGGAGACTCCTAAAGCCGGAGGCTGAATGTCCTGTATGCTTTGATACGCACATTCCTGGGCAAAAAACAGCTTAAAGCGGGTATCAATCACCTGATTTAACCAGGCCATCTCGCTGTTCAAATCATCGGCATTAGTTGTTAGCGGCATTACCATTCCACGCGTAAAGGATATTCCATCCATGGCAGTTTAATCCACTGCCAGGTCCAGGGAAAACGTTCCAACACTAAATCATAGGTTTCCCGTTCAACGCGTAATAGCCAACTGCCTCCGTTGACGCTGAGGCTGCCTTGGCGCAGTAAGAAACTGCCGCGAAAACCGTTAGCGGACATATTGTTGAGTATCGGCGCGTTGTCGATGACCGCGCCTATCAGCACGTCGCAGGCTTCGATTTGCTCGGTGGTTAATGGTGTCGCCAAGTCGAACACTTCATCAATGTCCATGGCGCAGAGCAGTTTATTGAACGGCAGTAAATATTCAGGCGGCTCTACGTCTTCAGTGCTCAGGTAATGCAACAGGCTTACGGCGCATTGCTTTGCGGCCTGATTATGAAAGTGGCCGTTTTGCACCAGCTCCAAGCGTTCGAAAAAGGAAACCAAAAAAGGCCATAATATACAAAGCCCGGCGTTATTTATATAAAGCGCGTCGGTATCGCTAAAGGCTGTTCTGCCGTTTGTTGCCTCGATGCCTGCCTGATTTTCTGAGGCGTTAGGCCTGTTAAGCTTAGAATGATCTGCTGCAATGCCTCCGGCTATGGTTTTTTGTACGTGTTCGGCATAAGCGCCGCAGATTTTCTTGAGTATTCCATACCTATTGCTGATAGCGGCTAATACAGGCCGGTGCCGGTAAATTGCAGGATAAGTAACAGCAACACCGCTTGATGATTCGTCCGTGCGTTCAGGCTGTGTAGCCATCGGCTTGTTGAGTGTTGCATGCCTGCGACTAATGGCGTGCGATACATGCCGGTAGGCGGGAACCGCAATTCCCGCTTTAGGCTGCATAGGCCGCAGCTTACCGGCTGCGGCATGGCTTTCGCCGGCATCCTCTTCGGCAAGCGTAGCCGATATATGATCTGCCGGCGCCAATGTTTGCAGCCATTCATTATTGATCGCGACCTGGCTTGATAACAGTTGCTGTAAACAGCCGACTAAAGTCTTGTCAGGCAAGCCTTGTAATTTAGCCCAGCGCACGATCACGGCAGTTAAAAATTCGGCATGACTGAAAATAACCGGCTCGCCTGCAACAGCCACTTGCAAAAGACTTTGCCAGAGTGTGGTTCTTAATCCTGAAGCCGGCATCCGGCTGCGTTGGTGTAGCGGTGCTTGAACTGCCGTCAATGTTTGCACCAGCGATGCCGCCGAATCTTTGGGGGCTTCGGTTAACAAGGCCATCATGGCGACTAAGCGCTTATCGTCAAAATAGCTGATTAGCCGTTGTAAACAGCGCGGTTCATGGATTAACCCGGACAATAAACGCTTTAAGGCATCGGGAGCGCTGTTTAATAACACGGCGAAACTTTTTTCCGGCAACTGGCGTTGGCTGCTATCGGCCCACCAAGGCAGGTAGCCTTCACGGACAAAATGTTCGAATAACTCCACATGCGCCAGCATCGGTTCGCTTGCTTGTTCGGCTACAGGCGGAGACAGTGCATCGCCGATTTGTTCGCTGAGGGCTTGCCGTAAGGCAGCATCCATTTTTTCCAGTATATCGGCCTCCAGACGATTGCTGTCGAGCTCTCCCAAATCCAGTTCTAAACGGTCTATACGGTGCAAACAATCCGGGCTGCCGGCTTCCGACAGGCATCGGTCGAGCAACGGCGGAAGCTGTTGTTGAAAAATGCGGCTTAACGCCTGCTGCAGTTGCCAGGCATTTTCTTTTTTTGCCAACGTTATTTCTACAGTCTGGCGTTTGATTACATGACGTTGCGTACCCATAAGCCGCTTAATTAAGCCAGCAACTTGCTCACTGCGCGTTTAAAAGTGACCTCAACCCGGGTTTGTGCTTTGATTGCGCGAATGGATAATTTGTCATCGCTACTTATGACGGCATTGGCGCTCAGTCCGGGCGGTTCAGGCGGTAAACCGGCAAGTTTTGGATTATTTTTTAATCTGTCCGGCAACACGGCAGGCGAAATAACCATATCGACACCGATTTGCAGCTGCCCCAGGCCTTTATTCTGCGTGTTATCCAATCGGTCTAATTGATGAAAATAAACCGGTAAGCCCTGAACCTTACCGTCCGCTACGGTGGTGAATTCATAAAACACCCCGGCTTGTCCGCCACTGACTTGAACAGGGGCTTGCAAAAGGGAGTCTGAGACAGCTGCGTTAAAATGCAAAGCCGGATTGGCGTCAGGACGCACCAGAACCGCAGCAATTTGAGTTATCTCCACTGTTGAAGTCACCGTTTCGCCAGTATTAGCCAGATGGCTTTTTACGGCTTGAATCGCAATAAAACTGTCTACCGTCAAATTGACGCAATTTAAATGCAAATCGCCGCCGTTCCCTTGTACGGTATCCGTTGCAACTGCGAAACCGGCTGTCGTTGGTAGTCGTAATGTCACTGCTTCCTGATTGGGCACGGCAATAGTAAGCACCGCCCCGGTTGCCGCACCGCGAATAAATTCATTATCGGCAATGCTCCGGGTTGACGCTTGATAACGGGCACTTGCTTGCGAAGCTTGAATTTTAATGTCGGCGCTGCCCGAATAATCGATTATCGGAGTTGTCACCGATATGCCGACCGCCGGATTAGCCCGTACTTTAAGCGGCAATACGGTAGTAAGAAGACCGGTTTGCGTGGCCTTTTTTTCAGACTTATCGAAAGTTTTAGTGGCGCGAATGCGAATATCGACATCTTCCATAACGGCGTCTTTCGTTTCCAAGACAATGGTCTTGCTATCTCCGCGTACTGCAAGCGATAGCGCAACTTCTGTTTTACCGTCAATTTTAACCAGCTGGTAGTCTACGCCCTCTTGCGCTTTGTCAATCGCGATCTGGACTTTTACACCGTAATCGACGATCCGGGCATCGTCTACCGCAGGCATGGGGCTGGGCGATAACAGTGCCGCGTTTTGAATGCCCGCAACTAAAGCCAAATCCAGCCCCACTTTGACTGTCGGTGTTTGCAGCAAAAAAGCGGTTAAGCCGCTCGCCAATTTGGTTGCTTGAATGCTAAAACTGCGATCATTGACAATCGCGGGGGTTATTAATTCCACGTCGCCGCCATTGCCTTGCTGTTTAATTTCCGGCGTCAGCGGCTGCTGCTTGTTATCGCACAAATTATAGCTAACGCCTTGCTGACTATTGCTAATGACAATTCTGGCGTTCACGTTATATGCAACAGTGCCGACATCGGCAATAACCAAATCGCGTAATGGGTAAGTACGGCCTATCTCCAGCCAGTCAATCAGCCGATCGCGGGCATCACGCAAGGGAATGGCCGCCGACTGCTCTATGGGGCCATTTAAAATGCGTTGATTGGTTTGCATTCGGTAAGCCAAGTGCTGTTGTTGCCAATCTTGATAGGCGGCGGCAAAGCCGGCGGCTCCTTCTAAACCTGACCAGCGTACATAAACAACAAGATGCGCAGGTGTTTCCTCGCGCACGGTTTGTTCGACAAAACATTTAAAATCATCGCTGCGCCAAGAGGCGACAAACACTATTATGCTCAGTTGCAGCGAATACGGATCTTGCGATCCGGCATTGCTTAACAACGGCCCTTGCTGCGAAGTATCGCCGGCCATTGGCCGTAATAAGGCATGTTCGACCACATAAAGCTTTTCATCGCCGGTTTCCGAAAAACCCAATTTAAGCCGCAACATCTGCTCCAGGCCGGAACGATTATCGGCGCTTCCTGCCGCCAGTACATTAAAGCCCGTGCCTTTGCCGCTACTGACTTGAGTATAGGTGCGCAGCAATGCCAATTTGCTCAAATGCACGTCCCTGTCTGCATCGGCATGATCGCCGAAACGGCTGTAATCGAGAAACTGTTCGGCAAAACGCGCCAGTAAATGGTCGACAAAACGGTTTTTGCGCTGCCACTCGGCAGCTTGTTGCGTATCGGGTTCAGCGGGCCGACTCGCCCCGAAAATTTGCTGCAGGCGTTGCTCGCGGATGTCATTATTTTGCTCTACCCATAGATCACTGATACCCGACGTATTCAGGGATGAGGCAAAATAGCTGACCGGCTGCTCATAGTAAAAAGAAAATAAATCCCGGACATGGGCCAATTGAGTGAAACTGTTGGCAAGCAGTTGGTCGTAAAATAATAAATAGGCTTTGAGCTGTTCGGCTTGCCCTTTGCGCTCTTCGCTGACTGTACTCGGTAAACCCGTTGCGCCGACACCATAAAGCTTGGGAAACTGCTGCAACAAGGAATAATAACGGTCGATCTGGCGGTCGCGCCCTTGGGGCAGGGGCAGGATTGATGTGGCAGCGGTGTGCTGCAGTGCATTTTTTTGTTGGTTTAAGTAGCGTATGGCTAATGTCTCGGTATTTAACTGTACCGGCAACTGTCTTTTTTTCAGTGTCAGCCTGCAATTGCTTATATCGAGCTTAGGGGTTTTATCTGCATCCAGCACTAAGGCCGTATCATTAAACTTGTCGCCGTTTTTAAAGACCGCATACTCGACCATGCGCACGCCGCTGACATCCATGATTGCTCGAATCAAGTCGGAGACATAGAGGTTCTTTTTGCGTTTTAAGCTGGTCAGCTCCCGGCTGTCGATAAATCCGTGTCTCAGTAAAGGCCCGTCGAAAATCTCATCAATTGACTTCCCCTGCGCCAGACATTCTTCGAGCGTATAAAAACGCACTGCCGGCGAAAGGTAAGCCGCTATTTCACCAAGAATGGCCAAATAAACTTCTTCCGGGTCTGCGGCCAGATCGATTTCAACGCCGGCTTGTATCTGGACATTTTGGCTATCTATGACTTGTATGCTTTCAAAGTCGACCGCCAAACTGCGCTGGATATGCAAGTGTTCGGCGACTTCCCGAACGATAGCATTGCTGTCTTTGTCCAGTGCTTCCGATTTTTCTATCAATACCCGATACAGCCCTTGCAGTGTCAATGCGTCGGCACCTTCCCCGCCGGTCAGGTTAATCACCTGTGCGCCGGTCTCCAGCGCCTGTTTTTCAAGGTAAAACAACGGCGGCTGTGGCTCGGAAACAGGCTCAAGCCATGCATTTTTCACGCCCGCAACATCAATCACGAGTTTGCGCAGGTCCAATACGGTAACGGGCTTCGATACCAGTATTTGCCTGGGGCTGTATAAGCTGCCGTAAGTTTCTTCACCCTCCCGGCTTAACAAATCCTCCATGTCGTAATTAATACGATAAGCCAAGTCAGTAAGGGCGTAGCAAACCTGCTCCAAAATCGTAATGCCGGGGTCGTGGGCGTTAAAATCAGTCCACTCGGAACCTGCGAGTTTTTCCAGCCAGGCAATGCCTTGCCGGCGTAAACTTTCATAATCCAGGGCCGGCGTTAGCGCGGTATCTGTCAGTGAAGGATCGGTTAACATAGGTTTTACCACAGTATGCGATTAGTTATTAAGTTCTTGTGTCCCTGCCGGGGAGCTTCCCAACACAGTGGAAACTCTAGCTTTTAACCAGCGCAAAAAGTTGTTGAACCTGATTTTGCTGTTCTTTTAACGCCTCGATAAGAACCGCAATTAACCCCATATAATTGACCCCCATCATGCCTTCTTGGTCGGTGCTCACTAATTCCGGAAATACCTTGTCGACTTCCTGCGCGATTAAACCAAGCTGTTTATTATCGGATTGACTATCTTTCCACTTAAAAAAGACCCCCTGCAATGCCGAGACTTTTTCTAACATCCCTGTCATCGGAGTTACATCCGTTTTTAAACGTAAATCCGATGACCAAGTATTAGTTTTGTTTACAGAGTTAAACCAACACATATTACCCCGCGCATAATCGCGGATATAAAGGTTATCATCCATGGTGATATAACATTGCCCATTGTAACGATAAAATGCACCATCGACATTGATGTGCGTATTTGTGCCGCCATCAACCCGGATACCGGAAGGGACCGATAAAACCCCTTTAATGCTCGTATTGCCGGTGCCACCCTCGATACCGAATAAGGGATCCCAGCCGGTAGAGAAAAACGTCCAATCGCGGCTTGCATGCACATGAATGCCAAAACCGGTACGGCCAAAAAAGCCCCGACTGGATGCGT
>JALNYY010000153.1 GCA_023229605.1 Methylobacter sp. | reverse complement strand
CGCCTCCATGATGCGCTATGGGCTAAGCTCTTTGAAGCCCATAAATTTCATAGTTTCAATTATCTCTTCGCTGACGTTTTTCCGTGCCGGGCCAATGCCGCGGTTGCCGAACCAAGTCAACGATACGGCGGGCAATACTCAAAATGTCGTCGATAGCGGTATAAACCACCGGAATCACCACCAAACACAGCGCGGTCGAAGTCACCAAGCCGCCAATCACCGTGATCGCCATTGGCGCGCGGAAACTGGGATCGGCACCCAGGCCCATCGCTATCGGCAACATGCCGGCTCCCATGGCGATCGTGGTCATCAGGATGGGCTGCACCCGTTTGCGGCAACTATCGACTACCGCATCCCCCCGGCTCATGCCGCGTTCCCGGCGAGCGATAATCGCATATTCGACCAACAGAATGGAATTTTTGGTCACCACGCCCATCAGCATCAACAGACCGATCACGCTAGGCATAGCGAAACTGCTGCCGGTCAATAGCAAGGCCAAAAACGCCCCACCCAGCGATAAGGGCAGCGCCACCAGTATTGTCACCGGTTGACTGAAGTCGCCGAACAACAGCACCAACACCACGTAGATGCTCAAGACCCCAATTGCCATCGCCCCGCCAAAACTACCGAATAACTCATTCATCCGCTGCGCGTCACCCGATTCTATCATCCTGACGCCGAACGGTAGATTTTGGATGGACGGCAATTGAATGACTTCGGCTAGCACGTCACCGACCATGCGCTCACCTAGCTCGATTTCAAAGGTGGTATTGCGCATCCGGTCCAGTCGATCGATCTTCTGTAAGCCGCCAGCCAAACGAATGTCGGCCAGCGTGGCGAGGTTGACACTGCCGCCGCGTCCCACCCGCAGCTGGCCGATTTCGTCCAGGCTGTGTCGCAAGGACTCGTCCAGCCGCACCCGGATCGGAATTTGCCGCTGCGGCAAATTCAGCTTGGGCATGACATTGGAGTAATCACCGTAGCTTGCCACCCGGACGACCTCGGCTAACGCCTCGACCGTAATGCCCAACTCCGCCGCCTTGTTGAAATCCGGGGTGATCTGTATCTCCGGACGTTGCAAACTGGCACTGGAGGTTATGTTGCCCAGGCCTCGGACTTGGCGCAACTCGACTTCGACTGCATCGGCGGCCCGACGCAAAGCCTGCGGGTCGTCGCTGGCCAGCGTCAGTTGCAGTTTTTCGCCGCTGCCGCTGGCACCGACGGCAATTCTGACGCCCGGCAGATCCGCCAGTTTATCGCGTATCGCCGCCTCGATGACCGCCTGTTTATACGGACGTTCGGCGCGGTCGCGCAGGCTCAGGGTCAACGTCGCCTTGCGCACCTCATAGCTGGTGCTGCCGGCGTCCGCGCCGCCACTACCGCTGTTGACAACACCGGCCGCCGTAAAAACTTGGGTGACGTCCGGTAACTCGCGCAAGCGGCGTTCGGCTTCGGCCGCGACTCTGCGGGTTTGCGCCAACGTGCTGCCGGGCGGCAATTCCAACACGACCTTGGTTTGACTGTTGTCCGCCGCCGGCACGAATCCCTTGGGCAACAAAGGCATCAGACTCAGCGAACCGATCACGAATAAGGCCACGCCGGCCCCAACCATCTTGCGGTGCGTCAGACACCATTGCACCGCACTCAGATAAGCCCGCATAGCCGGACTGTCGCCGCTGTCACGTTCGGGATGGGGTTTGAGGAGATAGGCCGCCATCATTGGCGTCAGCAAGCGCGCCACCAACAGCGACACCAATGCTGCGGCGGCGGCGGTCATGCCGAATTGCCTGAAGAATTTGCCGGCTATGCCGCCCATGAACGCGGTCGGTAAAAACACCGCCACCAGCGTGAAAGTGGTGGCGATCACTGCGAAGCCAATTTCGTCGGCGGCGTCCATCGCCGCCTGAATAGGTGTCTTGCCCATCCGTAAATGTCTGACGATGTTTTCGATTTCGACGATGGCGTCGTCCACCAAAATTCCGACCACCAAGGCCAAGGCCAGCAGCGTGAGAATATTCAAGCTGAATCCCAGATACCACATCGCAGCAAAGGTCGGCAGGATGGATAACGGCAAGGCGACTGCCGCGACCAGTGTCGCCCGCCAATCCCGCAAAAACCACCAGACCACGACGACGGCTAAGAACGCGCCTTCGTAGAGCAAATGCATGGAGCCGGTGAAATTATCTTCGACCGGCTTGACCGTGTCGAAGGCCTCGCGGATTTGCACTTGCGGATGGCTGGCGGAAAAATCGGACAGCGCGGTGCGAACCGCTTCGGCGACCGTCAACTCGCTGATACCCTTGTTACGGACGATGTCGAAGCCGATTACCGGCTTGCCGTCCAGCGTCGCAAAGGTCGAGCGCTCGGCGATGGTGTCGGCGACGCTGGCGATTTGATCCAGTTTGATATGGCTGCCGTTGCCCAGCGGGATGTCCAAGTTACGCAGTTCGCCGGCTGTCGCCACTCGGCCCAAGGTTCGCACCGATTGCACGCTGCCGCCGATGTCGCCGCGGCCGCCGGAAGCATCCTGCTGCACTTTCTTCAACTGCGTTGACACTTCGCTGACCAACGCCCCCAAGCCGGCCATCCTGACCTGGTCCAAATCGACATGCACCTCGCGGTCGACGCCGCCAATGCGGGTTACCTTGCCGACGCCGGTCGCCGCCAACAAGCATTTGCTGATGTCGTTATCGACGAACCACGACAGTTCCTGTTCGTCCATGTTATCGGCGTTAACGACATAGGTCAGGATCGCGCTGCCCGACGTCGTAGTCTTGGACACGATGGGCGCGGCCATCGCCGAGGGCAAATCGGAGCGGGCGCCGTCCACCGCGTTGCGCACCTGATTCAGCGCCTCTTCGGCGTTTTTGTCGATATTAAACTCGACCTTGATAGCGATCGAGCCGTCGGTGATCGTGGTGCGCACGTGCTCGACTCCGCCGATGGCCGCAATCTTGTCTTCGATCTTGAGTGCCACTTCGGTTTCCAACTGCCCCGGCGCGGCGCCTTCCAAGGTCGCGTTGACGGTAATGGTCGGCACGTCGATGTCTGGAAGATTTTGCTTGCTCAATTGCTTGAGTCCTATGCCGCCCAGAATGGACAACACGGCGAACAATAAGAGACTGGGAACCGGTTTGCGGATGGCCCATGCGGAAAAATTCATAGTCTTGCTCCTGCGCCCCAAGGTACGCGATGCGTAGCCTTGGGCTGTAAAATGGGGATGCTTTTTGAAATTGCCGGTTAACTAGTTGGGTGACACACTGACGATGTCGCCGTCCTTCAAAAATGCGCCGCCACTGGCAACCAAGCGGGCATCGGCGACTATGCCCTCGCGGATTTCCACCCAGTCGCCGGCGCGGCGGCCGGTGACGACGCTACGTTGAATCACTTTGTTGACCGAATAGCCGTCCGCGTCGGGTCGGCCGGCGATTTCGAACAGATAATCGCGGCCATCCCGCAATACCAAGGCGGTTTGCGGCACGACCAGCGCCTCTTGCTTGCCGACCCGAATACTGCCTTGCAAATACATGCCCGGCTTCGCGACGGCGTTGGGAATGTCGATGTAAACCGGCGCGTTGCGGGTGTTGTCATCGACGGTCGGCGCGGTCATCCGCACTCTGCCGATTACGCTGCCGCCCTCCGGCAAGCCCAATTCAACCGGCTGGCCGATCCGGATTTGCGCCAGCTGTTGGGCATTAACTTCGGATCGCCACTCGACGCGTCCCTGGCGCACCAACCGGAACAACTCAGTGCCGGCCGCCACGACATCGCCCAGGCCGGCGCTGCGCGACGATATGACGCCATCGTCCGGCGCGACGATATGGGTCTGACTCAAGCGAATCCGCTGATTTTCCAGCTCTGCTTGAGCCAAGGCCAGATCGGCCCGGGCGGTTTGCTCGGCGATCAGATACTCGTTGATTTTCTGCGACGACAACGCGCCGCTGTCCTGAATTTCACGGGCGCGCGCGGCGTCGGCTTTGGCCTTGGCCAGATTAGCCCGGCTTTTCTCGACCGCAGCCTGTTGTTTGTGCAATTCGGCGACGATGGTTCCGTCGGCCAATATCGCCAAATCCTGGCCGCGCTTGACTCGGCTGCCGACATCTACCAGCATCTGCTTAATCCGCAGGCTGCCGATTTCGGGGCCTATCTTGGCTTCCTGCCAAGCGGCCACCGCGCCGCTGACCTTGATCGTCACCGGCCAGTCCTGCTGTGTCGGCGTTAGCGTCTCCACTGCCAGCACCGGCTTGGGCTTGGCCGCGACCGCCGCCGGGGCCGGTTTGCCGGTGACGGCCAGCAAGGCGATGGCTAGGCCAGCCAGCGTCAAGCCGGCTATCCATGTCCGACGCGGATTAAGATTTTGCAGGATGTTCATAGTTGCTTCTCGTTCTGGTTGTTGTCGGCGCTCAATTGCTGGCCGTCGTCGGCACGCCAGCCGCCGCCCAACGCCTTGTACAGTGCGATCCAGTACTGCACACGACTTTGTTGTTGGGTGATGTGGCTGATTTCCTGATTGATCATCTGACCGCGGGCATCCTCCAGCGACAGCAGACTCAAGCCGCCAGAGCGCCAGTTGATCTCGGCGGCCTGGAAATACTGGCGATATTGCTCGGCACTGCGGCCTTCGGCGATTTCGCGCTGCTCGGCGCCTCTCAGATTGACCAGAGCTTGTTCGACTTCCTTAATCGCGGCGCGAATATCACTCTGATAAGTGGCCAGCGCGCCGGCATAGCCGGCTTCGGCGCTATCGACCTTGGAGCGCAGTTCGCCGCCGTCGAATATCGGCAAGGTGATGGTGGGGCCTATCGACCAGGTATTGCTGCTTAACGTCAACCCAGTCGTTTCGGTTTTGCGCTTGCCGATCGAACCGGTCAGGCTGACGCTGGGATAGCGTTTGGCGACCGCACTGCCGATGTCGGCGCCGGCCGCCGCCAGTTTGCGCTCGTCGGCGGCCAGATCCGGACGTTGCGTCAGCAGATCGGCGGGCACGCTATCGACTTGAAATTGCGCGGGCGTCGGTATGCCACGGCCGCCGGCCAAAAGCGCGCACAATTCCGGCTCGGCCAGATCTGTCAGCGCCACCAGCGATTTGACCATCTTGTCACATTCGACGCGTTGCGCGATCAAACTCGATTCGCTGGCATACAGGCTGGCTTCGGCCAATACCGCGTCGGCTGGCGCGGAAAGGCCGGCCCGGGCCAGGACGGTGGTCAGCCTCGAAGTCTCCTGTTTCGAGGCGATGGCATTTTGGTAGGCGGTTGCCGAGAGTTCGCACGCCCGGTAACCAACATAGTCGCTCGCCACTTCCGCCGCCAAACTGACTTTGGCGTTGTGCCAAGTTAATTCCTCGGCGGCCAAACGGGCCTGCTCGGCCTGCCGGCTGAATTCGAATTTGCCGAATAAATCCAGCTCCCAATTGGCATCCAGACTTCCAGACAGGATTTGGGTAATGCCGCTGCCGAAGCTGGCGCTGGTGCCGGTAGCGGTTTGCGAGGTACTGCCGGAAGCACTGCCGCCTTTAGAGCGACTGTAGGCAGTTTTACCGGTCAGGCTTGGCAGACCTCCGGCTTCGGCGCCCGCTAAGCTGGCGCGTGCCGACGCAATACTCGCCAAGGCCTGGCCCAACGTCGGGTTGTCCTTCTCGGCGGTCTGCAACAAACGCGTCAATATCGGGTCGTCAAACTGCCGCCACCAATCGAATAATTCATTCGAGCGACCGTCATCCGCCCGCTTGGCTTGCCAATGCTCCGGGGTCTTGATCGTCGGCCTGACATATTCCGGAAACGCGCTGCAACCGGCCATAAGCCCGCTGCCGGCCGCGATCGCCATCAGTGCCACTCTCATGGCGCCCACTGCTCGGCAATGCCATAGCCATATAAGACACTTGCACCGCGAAAGAGACGCTTGCCGGCTTCCAGATAACCGGCAATCGCGTCTTGTATGTACTTAGGTTCGGTGGTTTGCATCCGTTCGTTCAGTTCCTGAAAGTGCATCACTTCGGGGACTCCCATCCGGAAAATGACATCATGTCGGGCTGTATCACGCTATTCAACATTTTTTCGCCCAGAGCAATCAAGCCCTCCCGACAAGGCATTTGCTCCAGGTGCTCGATATTCTGCAATTCGGAAATATCGTATCGACCGAGGTCAGCATCCATTCGGCCTAGTTTTTGTAGCGTTCGTAAATCGTCCGGGTGGAAACCCCGGCCGTAGCGGCGATTTTGGCGATGCTGGCGTTGGCAAAGCCTTCGCGCATGAATAACTCCAAGGCCATATCCAGTAAATACCCGTTGCGCTCGCTCCGGTACCGGCTTTAGGGCGCCCCGCTTTTGCAACCGATTCGCTAAGCGACGCGAACCAAAGCACAGTTTGTTGTCGGTGATAATTTGCCCACGCTTATTCTGAAAGCAGCCTAAAAGCTTTGTTGTCTTCGTTGCTGGCTGTTTTGATGAAAAAAGCCCCAAAATCTTTTTTAGTTTGTAGTGTCGTTGAGTTTCAGCGGTCATTTTCCTGAACATCGACTATTTTGTCTGAATAAGTTTTCCGCGAAAAGTAGGAATTTTTGAAAAACTCATAACGGTCTATTGCTGCTTCGTCGACGATTTTTCCCTTTTCCAGATTATCGGATCGTTTATCGATGGCATTAAGTGCTCCCGATACCCCTGTTATGGCAAATGACGCGCCAAGGTAGGTAGTCGGATTTAATGCAGCGTTGCCCGCTAAGCCATATACGCCTCGGACTGAGCTTGGACCCACCAACGGCAATACCAAATAAGAACCCGTGTCCACCCCCCATACAGCAAGTGTTTTATCGAAACTTTCGTCGTGTTTGGGTAAATCCAGCATTGTGCCTACATCAATGAATCCACCCAAGCCGGCGGTGGTATTGATCAGCAGTCTGGCGCCATCCATACCGGATTGAGAAAAATTTCCTTGTAAAGCGTCGTTGGCAATAACACCGATATCGCCTATGTTGCTAAAGAAATTACTGACGCCCAGATTTGCAAAATCAGGCATCACCCACCTGTAACCCTCTGCTACGGGTTTCATAACGTAATCATCTAGGTTGTCGTTAAACGACTGGAATTTTCTGTTGTAGCTTTCATACGGGTCTCTAGGATCTGTTGTCGGCGTTGAAGCGCAAGCGGTTAACAATGCCAGCATTCCGACCGCGCACAATGTTTCATGACTCTTAAATTGCATAGTGATTAATCCTCTTGAGTTAAAAGTAAAGTGACGTTGGAGAACGTATTCAAAAAGTAAAAATTGCACCAATATGTGTTTGGGACTATGACGGCAATGTGTGTGCGGATGGAAAAAACATCAAACACTCAATCCGTTAGCAACCCGGAATAAGCGCCATATCGCGCCAATAACTAAACCATACGGTATGGTTAATACTAAACTTGACACATCTTCTTTGTCAAGTAAAACTATACCCATTGGTTTAGTTAAAGAGTTCACCTTGAGAAAAAAAGCCCGGCACGTCGCTAAACTATTTTGGATGCAGCAAAGCAACATTTGAGAGATTAGGTTTTGAACGTACAACTATGACCGTTATTGCGGCTCTGACTGGCGCATCAAAGGCAACTTTATATAGTTACTTCAGTTCAAAAGGTGAGTTATTCGTAGAATCAGTAGAGTCTTCCGCCGACCAACACAAAGGAATGCTTCAGAATATATGCGAAGGCGGATCGGCAGACATTTACCATGATGTACGCTTGACTATTGCTCTGCTTCAGCCATCAGAAGATATTGCTTCAACTTTAAAACTGCTCGGTGAACGTGTATTAGGTACTTTCTTTACGCCCCAAAAATTAGCGGTGAGGCGTATGATTATTTCATCGTCAAGGAATGGAGAGATTGGTAGGCTTTTTTATGTGCCCAAGGCTCTACGGAATTTTCGGCGGTTAGGGCTTAGAACCCCATTCAGGAGCTTATCAAAAATATTATCGCTAGTTTTGAAATCGATATTTCGTCTGTACGCCGCTGATACCAAGGGCTACAGGGGTGTTGTGAAACAAAATTGTCAATCAGCCTCAAATATTTTTCAGTAAACAGCTTGTAGTTTTCTATGCTGAATTATTGTTTAGCGGCTTCTAAGTAATAGCCTTTTGATGTCATGCAGGATTGCATAGGCTCATTTTTTCTCATTGCATTATTTTGGCATTCTGAAAAATCTCGTTGAGCCTGTTTGTCGGGTATATTCGGATTCATCCAAACAGTCTTGGTACAACCAGACGTTAATACAACGATTACCACTAATAAAATGGTTGATATGTTTTTTTTCATAATTTTTATGTGCTCTTCATTATATAAATAAGTGATTATGTAATTCCTTGGGGGTGAAATTTTTTCAACTGCTCCACCCTATATCAGATAAGATGCCCTCTATTCAGAGTTTGCTAGATTATTTTTATTAATTCATGCATCATCCGGTAAAGTAAAATATAGAAGTCAATGGCTTTTTGTACGTTGATTTACAAGCCACTATGACTTTTTTTGTGCGTAGGCATTATGCAAGGACTTTTTATTTATTTTCCCATGCAGCTAATGTAGCTTTGCCTTGCTGTGGCAGTCTTTAGTACATTCCTCCAGGTTCGATGAGTTTTTTATCAACAAGCTCAACTAAAACATTTACACCGATGTTAAGTCTACTATGGATGAATCCATCCTCCCGTCCTTAATCCTTATACTGCTAATTCCTGTTAGTCTTTAATAAGGGTGAATCTGCTCTAGGTCTTACGCATTCGCCAGTAGATTTCCCCGCCCAAGGCGGGGAAAAGAGCACCAAAAAGCAAATTAAACCGTAGCCAAACTTTATAATTTTCAAGAAATGATCCACTTTTCCGCAGAAGGAAAGCTCCAGAAATAAAATCAAGGCATAGCCCGCTGCTATTCGCCATGTTTTTTACGCGCTGCGGTGAAAATACACTAACGTGGCCGAACTTCGATGCGGTAAGACGGATTTTCTTCTGCCAATAGGATGCGAGCCATTTTGGTGTGACTGGAAAGCCGCTAATTATCACACCACCTGGTTCTAGTACAGCAGACAGCCGCTGAACTAATTGTTCTGGCTCAAAGAGATGTTCAAGAAGATGAAGTACAATAATCACATCGTATTCTTCATCCAAGAAAAAACCAGGCAAGTCAACATTAGCCTCGATCTGTCTTGTATAACCAGACTCTAGTAATTCGGGTTGTAGCCTACAATCGACAGCTACCCAGCAAGCAATGTCAGCAATCCCGGCATCATGGGTGAAACGTAGCATTTGCCCTCTGTCAACGCCAATCTCACATATGCGTAAGGGGCGTCCAAGCCGAATTCGCTCTTCTAGAATCAGATTGTACATGAACCAATATCGTAGTAACTTCATCGGGTAGCGAGTGGTCCGAGGTTTGGTAAAAATGTCTTTTACCCAGTCCTGGGCATCTATAATAGATAGACTCCAATTCCACGCAGAATATAATGATGTTATTGATGGAATTAGTATGGATTTATGCATATTCATTTGTAAAATAGTTAGTTTAATAATTTTCCAAAACTTGCTGAGTTTCTTTCTTTATTGATGTGAAAATAATCTATATAGACAGTAAGTGCTAAACAAGCTAATAACGGCAATGAGTGTGCGCCTGGAAAAACATCAAACACTCAAGCTGTAGCAGCCTGGAATAAGCGCCATATCGCATCGATAACTAAACCACACGGTATGGTTAATGCTAAGCTTGACATAACGAATAAGGTTAGATTGTGTGAGCGATAGCGAGCCACAATCTGAACCGGTTGTTGGACAAGCCCGGTGGTAGTCGGAAGGCCTACTTTATATAAGAAAATATCTTTTCGGATTTTGTCGGTTGC
>JALNYY010000152.1 GCA_023229605.1 Methylobacter sp. | reverse complement strand
GTCAGCCCATCCAGGATATACACAGCTTCCCAGACACCGCAGGGAATGAAATGCGAAAACAGCGCAATATACGTGTCGCTGATATGGTAGTAAGCAATGCCACCATATCCGCCGTAACGGATATGACGCTCTGACAGCAGATTATTTTCATACAAATTCCATTGCGTACCGTCTGCCGTCGCGCGTTTTGTGTCACCCCAATAACGTGGCAGTTGAAATTGATTGTACGCATTAATCGTCATGCAGATAGCGGCTTCCAGTTTCTCCGTCGTGACTTGGCGTTGATTGACGAACGACACTTGACGCGCACTGACATCGGCAATGTTTTTGGCAATTTGTGTCGGCCCCAAACCGGTACCATAGGCGAATACCGTCAGAATCTTACGCCGTTCTTCCTCCTGTAACTTACCTTGGTGACCACTCAATGGGCCAAAATGCTTGCCCCATCCAATCCATTTCATGGTATCGGCAAGCACGTCCAGCAGCGAAAGGCCCATGCCATCGAGTTTGCGCTTTAATGCGTCATCCAACTGCTTGATCCGGGTGGCGTCTCTTTTTTCTCTTGCCGCCCCAGCTTCGGCCTACCATCAACGATCTTGAAATAAGGATTGTCCTGATAGGACTTATCAGCCTTCTGAGCCGCCTCTGTCAGCAGGGTGCGAATATGCTTGATAAATGTCGCACTCTCGACTGGTAAACCTACTTTCTCGCCGTAATCCGCGCGTGTCCGTTCGCATTCCTCCATCGGCACCAGTTCATTCCGGTGATCTGAATACGCATCGCTACCGATCACGCAAAGGTCGCCAGATTTCAGTTCCCTAACCATCTGCAAACAGACGCATGCCTCGAATTGGCGGCGGTTGATTCGGGTCGGAACTGCATCGCGTTTGACCTCGCCAGTCACCAACTTCCACCATTTTTCGGGAATCCAGTCCAGATCGTCCTCGGTTAATATTATCTTACCTTTGCCCTCGAATACTTATTGCCCAGATCGATTGCCTTGATACCGTAAGCGGCGAGCGGGTTGCTTGGATCTTGCGCATCGGGAGAGTTTGGATCAAGGAAGAGGACCGGATTGGTGGCGTCGATCACGATACGATTATTCCACGCGGGTAAGCCGCTCAATAATGACTCAAGGGCGACCCAAGGCACGGCCACTAGCACGATATCCGCACTTGCGGCTTGTTCGATTGTACCTGCCGTAATGGTGGGACCCAATTCCGCAACCAGGGTTGCTAGCGATGCAGGCCCAGATTTGTTGGCGATTGTTGCTGAAAGACCTTTTTGGGAAAGCGCGCGTGTGATGCCGGCCTTCCTCGAACGGTATCCGGCGGTGATGCCGGACTGGACCTTCGATAATCGTCCGGTGGACCTGATCGCCGGCGGCTTCGATGCGGCCATTGGCGGTGGTTTCGAGCTTCCACCCGGTATAGTGGCGCGCGAGCTGGGGCGGATACATCTGATTGCGGTGGCGTCGCCGGCTTTTCTGCACGGCAAACGTCGCCCCGAGGATCCAACCGGACTTGCCGAATTGGCCGGCGTTACGATGCGTTCGCCGCTGAACGGTCGCGTGCGTACGCTGGTCATGCGCAACAGCACTGGTAGCGAAATGGCGGCGGTTCAAAAGCCTGTGATGATGGTCAACGATCCGGATGCGCTTTGCCGCGCGACGTTGTTAGGCCTCGGCGTCGGTCTGGTTGCAGTTCCACATGCCGCGCCGCATCTGGAAAGCGGCGCACTGGAGCGACTGTTGCCGGACTGGCATGGCGACATTGGGCCGCTTTCACTGTATTTCTCCAGCCAGAAACTGCTGCCGGCCAAGACGCGCGCTTTTGTCGATTTCGTCACCGAGGCGTTCCGAGCGCAGAAGCTGGCTCAAGTTTTGTCGGTCAGGAGTCAAGTACGCGGCGACTAGGCTTGACTTGCTCTCGATGGTACGGACTAGGCCATACATCCATTGGCTACTTCGATCTGCTCTGCGGTTTCGAGAGCCTTCAGGTTACGCAAATTTCTCAGTCCGAAACGCTTCCGCTAGTGACGACCAGCGCGCTACTCAACTTCTCCATTACCAATGCAATAAATGCCGACACTGCCGACGGTAGCTGTCGCCGGCTCGGATAAAGCACATGCAGACCGTAGCCCCTGCGCTGGTATTGCGGTAATACCGGTACCAGCAGGCCGGCTTGAAGGTCGAGTCTGGTAATGGCGGATGGCAGCAACGCAATACCGAGACCGGCCACCGTAGCCTTGCGCAGAGCCTGGGCCGTGTTGCCGTTAAAACGGCTGCTAACCTGCACCTCTTCTTCCGCGCCATCTGGCCCCGCTAGCCGCCACGTTCTGAGGCCGCTGGGATGACTAAAGCTCACGCAGTCGTGATTCACCAATTCTTGCAGTGTGTTGGGCGCACCACGTTTAGCAAGGTAGGCGGGGCTTGCCACCATGCCGTCGCTGCCGGCACGCAGAATTTCGCGACCGATGTAACCTGAATCCTGCAATGGGCCACTGCGAATCGCCAGGTCGATCCGGTCGGCAATTAAATCGGCCTTGGCATCGCTAAGCACAAAGTCGAGCCGCACCCGTGGATGGGTGGACAGAAAATCGGCCACCCATTCCATTGGGAAAAAATCAAAGAAATCAGCTGTCGCGGCAACGCGCACTAAGCCGCTTGGTTCCTGGTTGCCCGTCAGCAATTCCTGTCCAGCTTCGGTCAGGCCGTCGATCGCACCCGCGCAACGTTCATGGAATGCCTGGCCGGCACTGGTGAGCGTGAGCTTGCGGGTGGAGCGTTGCAATAGCCGCGTGTCGAGTTGCGCCTCGAGTTGCTGGACGCGCCTGCTTACGGTGTTTGGGGGCATACCCAGGCGCCTCGCCGCTTCTGCAAAGCTGCCGCTGCGTACGACTTGAACAAACAAGGCAATGTCATTTAGATCGAGCATAGGGTCATAATTACAATCATTTATGGATGAGTCTAATCAGACTACGCCATCTAGTCAATTAATCAGGCTGGCTATATCCTACTGACGACTGGGGCGCAAGTCCCGTCAATTCCATAAATCAAACGTAAGGACATTTTCATGACTACTTCTGCACTATCTCTCACGCAACGCCGGATTGTTTGGGGCGTTCGTATACTTTTGGCCCTAGCTTTCGGCGCGGCCGGCGGTGCCAAGCTTGCCGGAGCGCCGCAGATGATCCAGGTGTTCGAAGCCATCGGCGTCGGCCAATGGTTTCGCTACCTGACGGGCGCGATTGAAGTCGCCGGCGTGCTGCTGCTGTTGGCGCCTAGCGCTGGCTTCTTCGGCGGCCTGCTGCTGAGCGCGACCATGATTGGCGGCGTGGCGACACATCTGGTAGTAATCGGCGGTAGTCCTGTACCTGCGATGGTGCTGGGCCTGTTGTCTGCCTTCGTAGCTTGGCGGCTAAAACCCATATCCCAATCGAGCGAGGCACACTGATGCATGCTACTTCTCTCCCTTCTCCCTGTAATCTCATTCAGCCAACAATGACTATCGCAATGACCACTGAAGCTCGCGCCATCGTCTTTCGCACTCGCGGCAGCACTCATGGACCAATTACACGGCTCGTGAGTCCGGGCGATTTGGGGGAGTTGTTGAAGCCTTTTGTGTTTCTTGACCTCTTTGGCTTCAAGTCCAAGAATGGTCAAAAGGGCTTCGATATGCACCCGCATTCAGGAATCGCGACGTTGACCTTCATGATCGAAGGCGACGTGACGTATGAAGACACGACCGGCAAGACCGGCGTACTGCAAGCAGGAGGCGTGGAGTGGATGCGTGCCGGCAATGGGGTGTGGCACGCCGCCGGCCCAGCCACCGAGTCACCCATTCTTGGCTTCCAGCTTTGGGTGGCCTTGCCCGCTTCGGAAGAAAATGCGCCCGCGCAAAGCCTCTATCTGATACCTTCTCAGGTCCCCCAGGACGGTCCTGCGCGCGTCCTGCTCGGGCGCTATGGATCGGCGCAGAGCCTTATTCCTGCACCTTCGGACATGAACTACCTCGCCGTCAGGCTAAAAGACGGAGAACACTGGCGTTACACGCCGCCTGCCGGTCACACCGTGGCGTGGCTGGCGGTCAATGCGGGACAGCTCGACATGGATGAACCCGTCAGTGCCGGCGAACTTGTCGTGTTTAAAGAGTCCGGCGAGGCCATCGATTTCGTGGCGCGAGGCGACACGTCCTTCGTGCTGGGTTCGGCGGTAAAGCATCCGCATGACCTGGTGTTGGGCCATTACTCGGTGTATACCAGCAGAGCAGCGCTTGCCCAGGGCGAAGCCGAGATTCAGCGCATCGGCACGCACCTTCGGCATGAAGGCCGCATCGGTGAGAGTTGGCTGTAACGGCTCACCACGTACATCTTTACTGAATTCCCGATCAATCCTTGACTTGAGAGAAGCAAATTATGACCATTAAAAATATCGACCGCCTATTATCTCCCATTCAACTCGGCTCGTTGCCACTGCGGAACAGGATGGTTATGGCGCCATTAACGCGTAGCCGAGCCGGCGAAGGTGACGTACCGACCTCCACCGTTGCCGAGTACTACCGGCAACGCGCAACTGCCGGCCTCATCATTTCGGAAGGCTCGCAGATTTCAGCACAGGGGAAAGGTTACTTGGGAACGCCCGGTATTTTTACTGAGGCTCAGATTGCCGGTTGGAAACAAGTGACCAACGCTGTTCATGCGGAGGGTGGATTCATCTTCCTGCAGCTCTGGCACGTTGGTCGGCTGTCACATTCGTTGGTACAGCCCAATGGTGCGCTGCCAGTGGCTCCGTCCGCTATCAAAGCCGACGGCGAAATCTTTACTTACGAGGGACTCAAATCCTACGAAACGCCAAGGGCATTGGAGCTCGATGAGATTCCAGGCATAGTCGCCGACTTTCGTCAGGCAGCCGAAAACGCCAAGCTGGCCGGCTTTGATGGCGTGGAGATTCATGGGGCCAACGGCTACCTGATTGACCAGTTTCTGCGCGATGGCACAAATACCCGGACCGATGCCTATGGTGGCTCGGTGGAAAACCGCATTCGCTTCATAAAGGAAATAGTCGAAGCAGTCATTCCTGTTTTTGGTGCCGACCGTGTTGGCGTCCGGCTCTCGCCCAACTTCAACATCTTCTCCATCAGTGACAGCAACCCTCAGGCAACTTTTGGCCACGCGGTTGATGTGCTCAGCCTGTATGGCCTGGCTTATCTGCATGTCGTGGAACTAGGCGAAGGGCAATTCGACTTTGTCGACTTGAAGAGTCGGTTCGGCGGTACGTACATCGCCAACGGCGGCTACGACGCTGAGCGAGCTGCAACCGCCGTCCATACTGGCAAGGTCGATCTGGTATCGTTCGGCACCCATTTTTTGGCAAATCCAGACCTCGTCGAGAGATTCAAACGCGGTGCCGCGTTGAATGAAGCCGACCCATCGACGTTCTATCAAGGGGAAGAGCGTGGCTACACAGATTATCCGACGTTAGCTTAACCCTAAAAGGCAAACAAATGATTCACCTCTACACTTGGGCGACACCCAATGGTCACAAAGTTTCTATTGCGCTTGAGGAGATGGGATTGCCCTATACCGTCTACCCTGTCAATATCGGTAAAGACGAACAATTCGCGTCTGACTTCCTAAGGATTGCTCCCAACAACAAGATCCCGGCAATCATTGACGATGATGCGTTAGGCGGCCCCCTCTCGATTTTCGAGTCAGGCGCTATCCTGATCTACCTCGCCGAAAAGACTGGCAAGTTTCTCGCCCAGTCTGGGCCAGAGCGCTATAGAGCGCTGGAATGGCTGAGCTGGCAAATCAGTGGTATCGGTCCAACGCTGGGACAATTAGGATTCTTCGCAGTTAGGTCGCCAGAAAAAATACCACTAGCGATAGAGCGCTTTACAACGGAGTCTGCGCGTCTACTCAACGTAATGGACAAACGATTGAGTGAAACACTTTTTCTCGCCGGACCCAACTACTCAATCGCGGATATTGCATGCTATGCATGGATACTCGCTGCAAAGTCCTTTTTTAAGGACGCGCTTGGCGAACAGTTTACAAACAAGACGGCACTAAACGACTGGGTGGAGCGTGTCGGCGCGCGTCCCGCCGTGTTACGTGGAATGTCTATGCCGAAGACTTAAGTTCCGGTGATACGGTCGAAGAATGTACGATGGGTTTGAGGCGCAATGGAACGGAAAACCGAGTTAGCGCCTTTCATGACGCGCTATAGGCTAAGCACTTTGAAGCCATAAAGGGGGGTTAATTAACCAAAAGAACGATTTGTTCCACGACACCCCCGGACTCCTTGGTATTAGCGGTTTTGGTTATGGCTACAGCAGCCGCATGCTCGGGAGTTATTTTTACACCACGCTCTGGTTAAACCCCATATTGTTGAGCTCAACCTGTAACTCTTTGAAGGGGATTTCAACCTATGTACCAAGCTTTCATTTGGTAATTAAAGTGGGCTTACTAACCCGATTTCCCAAACATCTCCGATGGCAACTATCTGCTGGAAGTCGCCGGATGGGCGCTTCCGTTTCACTACCCGAAACCTACCGTTCATGAACTACCGCATTATGGCGGTTTCCTACATTTGCAAGGTGTAAACATAGGTCTGCATTCTATTAAATTGAAGCATACCTGATTAAGATGTTACTCATTTACGAAGGAATCCTTACGGTCCTCCTGAAACGGCTGCTCCGGGCAGCCCAAAAGACTCGCACTGAAAAATAGAGGATCACTTGGGCGTGAGAACCATGGGCGCCAGCATCGCATCTGGCGGCATCTGAAAAAATGAGGTTTCTGTAAAGTTTATCGCACCCAGCTACTTAGCAGCGTGCCGGTATTTAGAATAGCCGCAAGATTGAGTCATGCAGCTTTTTGAAACACTGTTATTTTCTTCCTGATAAAAAAGGCACAAAAATAACCGGCTCCAGCTTTTCAACCTCATAGCCGTTTTCTGTACGCGTTACTCTCTGTAACCGTTGACTGCCGCCTTTGCCAATCGGTATGACCATCACGCCGCCGACAGCCATTTGCTGCAACAGCATTTCCGGTATTTCAGGCGGAGCAGCCGCAACTAAAATACCATCATACGGAGCATGATCCGGCCATCCCCATCCGCCGTCGCTATGCAAGTAACTGACGTTTTTAAGTTTCAACTCCCAAAGACGATCTTTGGCTTTTTTCTGCAACGGGGAGATTCTTTCAACGGAATAGACGTGATCGACCAGCTGCGCCAGAATGGCGGTTTGATAGCCGCAGCCGGTACCTATTTCCAATACCCTTGCTAACCGACCTGATGACGCCAGCAGCAATTCGGTCATTTTTGCGACGATATAAGGCTGGGAAATCGTCTGGTTGTAGCCAATCGGCAGGGCCGTATCTTCATAAGCCCGGCTGGCCAAAGCCTCATCCATAAAAATATGCCTGGGCGTATTGCGCATCACATCCAGAATTTTATTGCTGCTGATGCCTTGTTCCGTGAGCCGCTTGATCATACGCTCACGAGTGCGCAAGGAGGTCATACCTATTCCTTGCAGGCTTTGAATCATAAATCATACTCCTTGGGCAACCACGCCTTTAAATCATTAATCCGCTCATACCACGTCAAATCCACTTGTAACGGAGTAACCGACACGAAGCCCGCATTAATGGCATAAAAATCAGTGCCGGGACCTGCATCCTGTTCTGCTCCTGGCGGCCCTACCCAGTAAATAACGCGCCCGCGAGGATCTTCACTCTTGATAACCGGCTCCGATTTATGCCTCTGCCCCAGCCGGGTTGCCTGATAGCCTTTTAAGTCTTTAATAGCGACATCAGGGACATTGATATTAAGAATAGTATCTTGCGGCAAGGGATTATCAATCAATTGCCGTAACAGCGTTACCGCAACATGTGCGGCGGTATCAAAATGCTGGGGATTACTCCCGACCAATGAAATGGCAACGGCGGGCAAACCTAAAAAACGCCCCTCGGTGGCCGCAGCAACAGTTCCGGAATAAAGCACATCATCGCCTAAATTAGAGCCATGATTAATCCCGGCAAAAACCATGTCCGGCTCTTTTTCCAGCAAACCGGTTATTGCCAAATGCACGCAATCCGTGGGTGTTCCGTCAACTTTAATAAAGCCGTTATCCGCTGCATAAGCGCGTAACGGCATTTCCAGCGTTAAAGAATTACTCGCCGCGCTACGGTTTCTATCCGGGGCTACCACCGATATTTCCGCATGTACACGCAATGCATTGGCTAATACAACAAGTCCTTCAGCCAAGTAGCCGTCATCATTACTCAACAAAATATGCATTATCAATCGCCCTGAAGCCGATTAAGCTATAAAATCAGCCATATTAGCAACAATACACAACAAAATCAGCTTTCGTGGCAAAAAAAAAACTTACTCCAGAAGACAGCGATTTATTTCGTCAAACTATCGGTAAAGTACATACTGTAAAAAGCGATAAAGTGCTATTAACAGCAGGTAACAAACCCAAGCCCTACCCTAAATCACAGACAGTTAATGTCGAGGAACACTTAAGCGGCGCAGTTGAGCTTGACGTTGAAAACGTAGGCATTGAAGACTCGTTGAGTTTTATGGCGCCGGGATTACAGCATAATGTCCTAAAAAAACTGCGCAAAGGACAGTTTGGACTGGACGCGGAAATCGACCTGCATGGACTGAACAGCAATGATGCAAAACGGCAACTGCTGCATTTTCTGCATGACTGTGTAGAAGACGGCTGCCGTTGCGTACATATCATCCACGGTAAAGGCTATCGTTCGACCGACAACCACCCCGTATTAAAAAACAACCTCAACTTATGGCTC
The DNA here is from genome assembly GCA_023229605.1 of Methylobacter sp. GTDB lineage: Bacteria > Pseudomonadota > Gammaproteobacteria > Methylococcales > Methylomonadaceae > Methylobacter_A. The sequence continues at coordinate 1,062 of JALNYY010000152.1, read as the reverse complement.
AGACAACACAAAGATGTTCAGGCCTTTTGCTCCGCACCGCCCAAAGACGGCGGAACCGGTGCGGTTTTTGTGTTACTGCAGTTATCTGAAAAATATGATGCGTAAGGCATGCGACAAATCTCTGACTCCCCGCCAATAAAATAAAGTACGAGAAACCTAATAGTTACTTTATCGCCCCTTAGTCGACTCTGGACAAACACTAGAAATGGACTATACTCAAATCTTTTTAAGCCCAAAGGATAAAGTAAAATGAATAAAACACTTTTAATTATAAGCATCTTACTATTGTCAGGATGCTCCCAAAGAATCATAGATTTCACCGCCATATCATCAAAGAACATCGACCTTTCGAGGGGAGCGGATTTCAAGCGGGCTCCGGCCCGGGTTAAGGGTGAGGACAGAAAACAAGTCTTTATCATTTTCCCCACCGGATTCCCAAGCGCCAAGGAAGCGATGGATAAGGCTATCGAGAGCGTACCCGGCGCAGTCGCTTTACTTGACGGCGTGGTTACCACCCACTCTTGGTATTTTCCCGGTATCTACGGTCAAAACTGGATTGAAGTTGAGGGGACGCCTTTAATTGATCCTTTGTTGCTGAAAGGCCATTAACCGCTTGTTTCACTCTTATATGGATGCGCCATTTCAGAAGAAATAGCATCGGGCAACGGGTTTCGCTCTACATAATGTAAGGCCAATAAGTTGCCCATTCCTTAGTCCCGTACAAAAAAGGAAACATCAATGACGACCGACACAGATATAGTCCATCAAGAACTTCTGGAAGAAGCACAAACACATTTGGGTCAGCTGCTTCACTTTGCCGCCCAAAAACCTGATCTTGATTTAAAAAATGAGTTCATAAGCCGAACAGTTCCCTTACTCCACAAAATCTGACTTCCCAGAAACGAGTCGATTTATGGTCGACCTACAATGAGTTATCAGTATTGCTATATCCGGTTACACCGGAAAGTCTGGAAGTGGCCGAAAACTTTGGCCTGGACAAGGATCGAAAAACTAGACTACTCGACGTCAAGAAAGAATTAAACTGGCTGCACCGCTTTTTGA
>JALNYY010000151.1 GCA_023229605.1 Methylobacter sp. | reverse complement strand
ATGGGTGCTGACGATGATCATATCGTTTTCGATATCAACAACCGTACCCATTAACATGGCACCAGGACGCATTTCCGTCTTGATTAGACTTTCTTCAAATAATTCAGCAAAGCTTTCGCTCATTTTCTATTCCCAAGCCTGTCGAAACTCGAACAAGCCTTTTCTTTATCAAAGTTAAAAAAAATCACACACAAACACTGAGGTGACCACATAAAAAACCCTTAACGGATTAAATTCACTACTTCTTCAATAACAGCATCCAGCGTCATATCCGAAGAATCGATGTAAAGCGCATCATTCGCCATAGCTAACGGAGCGGTCTTGCGCTCCATATCCCGGCGATCGCGTTCTTCTATCTCATTTGTTATCTGGGCTAGGTTAGCATCATTCCCTTTTTCTATCAACTGTTTATATCGCCTCTTGGCCCTTTCAACCGCACTTGCAGTTAAAAACACCTTATATTCGGCGTCAGGAAAAACCACCGTCCCCATGTCGCGCCCGTCTGCAACCAGGCCTGGGAGCAACTTGAAATCTTTCTGTTTTTGTAATAAAACGCGTCTAACTTCAGGAAATGCTGCAATGATGGCCGCTGCATTACCCGTACTTTCAAGGCCTAATTGGGCGGTAATGTCCTCGCCATTCAGTTTGACGACCAATTCATCACCGCAATCAAACTCCAGAGTCATCGCCAGAGCTATATCGACAATGCCGACTTCATTTTCCAAATCAACATGCTGTTTTAATGCCGCAATTGCCAAGGAACGATAGATAGAACCGCTATCCAGATAATTCCAACCCAGTTTTTTCGCTACCGCCCTGCTGACTGTGCCTTTTCCTGCTCCGCTAGGGCCATCGATAGTTAATACCGGAACTGTCACTCTTCTTCCTTGCAAACAAGATCAAGACCCAAACGCTTTGCCAAGTCTCTAAATTCCGGGAACGAGGTATTCACGTTTTCACAATCATGGACGGTAATCGGCGCATTAGCGCGTAAACCGGCAATTGAAAACGACATCGCAATTCGGTGGTCGCCATGCGATATAACTTCGCCGCCGCCTATCGGACCGCCTTGAATGATCATACCGTCCTCGGTCGACTGGGCATCCACGCCCAATATCTGTAGGCCGTCCGCCATCACCTGAATGCGATCCGATTCCTTGACCCTAAGTTCTTCCGCACCGGTTAACCGCGTTTGACCTTCAGCACACGCTGCGGCGACAAACAATACCGGAAACTCGTCAATAGCCAGAGGCACCAGATGCTCGGGAATATCTATGCCTTTAAGCGGGCTGTAAACAACGTGCAGGTCGGCTACCGGCTCGCCGCCGACAGTGCGCTCGTTCAGGACTTCGATGTTGGCACCCATTAATCTGAGGATGTCGATCACCCCGGTGCGCGTAGGATTAACGCCGACATGTTTTAACAGCAGGTCGGAACCCGGCGCAATCGACGCTCCGACCAGAAAAAATGCCGCCGATGAAATATCGCTGGGCACATCAATATCGGTTGCCGTCAAATGGCCTTCGGCGGTAATGCTGACTTTATTGCCCTCTTGCTTCACCGGATAGTTAAATCCGGTCAACATGCGTTCGGTGTGGTCGCGGGTAGGCGCAGGTTCGGTAACCGTGGTTACGCCTTGCGCATACATGCCTGCCAGCAACAGACAGGACTTAACCTGGGCGCTGGCTATCGGCATCGCGTAATCGATACCGGTCAACTGTCCTGCCCTGCCGGTAATTTGCAGGGGCGCGGTACCCCGCTCGGTCGTTTTTATATCGGCGCCCATTGCAGCCAACGGCTCCGTGACCCGCTTCATCGGCCTGCCGGACAACGATTTATCGCCGGTTAATACCGAATTGAATGCCTGTCCCGCCAACAAACCGCTCAACAAGCGCATCGATGTGCCCGAGTTGCCCAGGTACAAATCGTTTTTAGGCGCTTTTAAACCGTGCTTGCCGACGCCGTGTATGGTCAATTCGCCATTGACCGGACCTTCGATTGCAACGCCCATATCGCGAAAAGCCTGCAAGGTCGCCAGCGCATCTTCCGCTTCGAGAAAGCCTTTTACATGCGTTACGCCTTCGGCCAGCGAGCCCAGCATGATTGAACGGTGCGACATCGATTTATCGCCGGGCACGCGGGCCTCGCCTTGTAGTTTGCCGCCGGGTTGTACGTAAAATGTGATTGATTTTGACATATGTGTATTATCGAACTGGTCAAGAAAGCGTTGCCGTGCGTTTCTGGCATACGTAAAGGTTTCAAAAAGCTGCCGGGCATCGTTAGTTTCCAGCAAGTGTTGTATTTTATCCAATTCCCCTTTCAACTGCTCAATTAAAGGGATGATTTCATCTTTATTGGCTGCGCAAATATCCTGCCACATGGTCGGGTCGCTGGAAGCGATACGCGTAAAATCCTTAAATCCGCCGGCCGCATATTTAAAAATCTCGCTCTGCTCGTCTTTATGTCCGAGCATATCGACCAACGCAAAAGCCAGAATATGCGGCAAATGGCTGGTTGCGGCCAATACGCCGTCATGATGCTGCACATCCATCACCGACACCAACGCCCCCATCCGCTCCCAGAAACCTTGGATTTTTTGCACCGCTTCGGGGCTGGTATTGTCGACCGGCGTGATGATCAGGCGTTTGTTCATAAACAAATCATCGACCGAGGCAGTTACGCCGCTGTTCTCGGCTCCGGCAATAGGATGAGCCGGAACCAGATTATCCGGCACAACACCGAAAATCCTTTCTGCCGCAGCGATAACGCTGCCCTTGGTGCTGCCGACATCCGTGTAAATCGCGTCATCCGACCACAGTGGTTTAAGCCGGGCAAATATGCTTTCGATGCTCGCAACAGGCGTTGCAATGACCACGCAATCGGCCTCCCGGGCGGCTTCCGCCAGCTCCAGCGTATAGCCGTCAATAACACCTAACCGCTTTGCCATTTGCAGGTTCTGCTCATCCTGAGGACGACCGTAACCGACTATGTTATTGCATAAACCCTGCCGCCTCGCCGCGCGGGCGATAGACCCGCCGATCAAGCCGACGCCGATAATGCAAAGCCGGTTAAACATTGCCTGATAAAACTTCAGCTAATGCTTGCAGAAATAACTGATTTTCTTCCTGTGTGCCTATGGTAATGCGCAGATGATTGGGCAGTTCGTAAACGCCGACCGGCCTGACTATAACCCCTTTGCGCAGCAAAGCTTCGTAAATCGGCAGCGCAGGCTGTTTTAAATCGACCAACACAAAATTACCTGCCGATGGAATCCACTCCAGCCCCAAGTTTTTAAAACCTTCGGTTATAAACGACATTCCTTGCGCATTAACTGCAATGGTGTTTTGCAAATGCTCGGCATCCGTCAATGCCGCTTCTGCGGCGGCCAGGGCCAGCATGTTATTGTTGAACGGCTGGCGCACCCGGTTCAGGATGTCGGCCAGTTGCGGACTGGACAAACCATAGCCGATGCGCAATCCGGCCAGCCCATAAGCCTTCGAAAAGGTGCGGGTAATTAACAAATTGGGGTGTTTTTTCAGCCAAGCGATTGAATTATCCGCGCTTTCGACTGCCAAGGATGGCGGAAGTGTCGCAATTGGTAAGGAACCGATGCGACCATCACCGACAAACTCGTAATAGGCTTCATCGAGCACACACACACAAGTGTCCGGCAGCGCCCCAATAAATGCCTCCAAGTCGGCGTGGTTCAGCAAGGTGCCGGTAGGATTATTGGGGTTCGCTATGAAAACCAGCCGCGTCTTGTAGGTGACTTGTTGCAGCATCGCATCCAGGTCGTGACCGTAATTCAACGCGGGCGCAACAACCGCCGTAGCGCCAACCGCTTGTGTCACCAGCGGATACACGGCAAAGGCATGCTGTGAAAAAACCACCTCAAGTCCCGGCGTCAAGAACGCCCTGGCCACCAGTTCCAGAATTTCATTGGAACCGTTGCCCAGCGTAATCTGGCTCGTATCGACGGCATATTTATCTGCCAGGGCGCGTTTTAAATTAAAACCGTTGCCGTCGGGGTACAGGGCCAAATCAGGCAACGTCGCCTGTATCGCAGCCAACGCCTTTTTTCCAGGCCCTAAAGGATTTTCATTGGAGGCGAGTTTTATGATCTGAGTAAGCCCCAGTTCACGCTCAAGCTCTTCAATCGGTTTGCCGGGCGTATAAGGGATCAGCTGTTGCACGCCGGACACGGCAATCTTATAAATTTTATCAGCGTTGTTCATGGAATCTGTTCGAAATACCGAAAGGATGGGAAAGAAAAATTAGAGTACGGCTTTGGGATAAGAACCCAACAGCTTGAGCATGTTAACGTTGTCATTCAATAGTGCCAAAGCCTGGGCGACATCACTGTCTTCGCTGTGGCCTTCAATATCGATAAAAAACACATAGTCCCATAATCCTTGGCGTGACGGCCTGGATTCGATATGCACCATGCCGATGTTGAATCTCGCGAAAGGCTCCAGTATCCGGTACAACGCGCCGGGCTGATTGCCCGTAGACACGACCAGAGAGGTTTTATCGCTACCCGTAGGAGCGGATATTTGCTGTCCTATAATGATAAAACGGGTGGTGTTGTTGGGCTCGTCTTCGATATTTTTTTCGATGACATTCAATTGATAAATTTCAGCGGCGACAAGGCCGGCTATTGCAACCGCCTGTTTATTGGTTGACGCCAGCCTTGCCGCCTCGGTGTTGCTGCTGACAGCCGTCCGCCGGGCATTCGGCAAATGAGTATCCAGCCATTGCCGGCACTGCGCCAGGGATTGCTGGTGCGAAAACACCTCGGTCACTTGAGCCAGGCTATCCACCAGGCCCAGCAAATTTTGATGAACCCTGATTTCAACTTCGCCGCATATTTTGAGCGGCGAATTCAAAAACCTGTCCAGCGTATGGCTGATCACGCCCTCGGTAGAGTTTTCGACCGGCACGACGCCGAACTGGCAGTTGCCGTTCTCCACCGCATTAAAAATATCGTTAATGGTTGCAGCCGACACGGTTTTCACCGCAGAGCCGAAATGCTTGATCGCGGCCTGCTGGGTAAATGTGCCTTCGGGACCTAAATACGCCACATCCAGCGGTTTTTCCAGCGCCAAACACGCCGACATCAATTCCCTGAAAAAATGTGCCGCCGTATCACCGGATAAAGGCCCTTCATTCAACTCTTTGATGCGCCGCAATACCAATGACTCACGGTCCGGGCGATAAAATGACCCTTGTTCACCCTGCGCAATCTTGGTTTTGGCGACTTCCATTGCACAAGACGCCCGCTGATTAATCAATTGCAGTATCTGCTTATCGATAGCATCAATTTTGTCTCTTAATTCTGAAAGCGGTGTGACGGGTGACATGGCGGCCTGATTCAATTATTTGGGTTTTCGATAACTACTTAATGGAATACGGATGACACGGATTTAACTGATGAGCACTGATAAAAAATCCGTTTAAATCCGTCTAATCTGTGTCATCCGTGTTCTCGGCAACTGCTCCTGCGTTGCTCTACCTCCTGCATCCATGCAGTCGTATTTTTCTAATTAATGAGTGCGCTCAAACTCTGCCATGAAATCGATCAAGGCCTGCACGCCGGCTTCAGGCATCGCATTATAAATGCTTGCCCGCATGCCGCCCACTGACCGATGGCCTTTCAGCTCAAACAAGCCATTGGCTTCAGCAGCCGCCAAAAACGGCTTATCCAGGGTTTCGTCGGACAGAATAAACGGCACGTTCATCCGTGAGCGGGACGCTATTTCCACAGGATTGGAATACAGCGCCGACTGGTCGATAGCCTGATACAGCTTCGCCGCTTTAGCGATATTGTGCTGTTCGATAGCCGCGACGCCGCCTTGCTCTTTTAACCACTTAAGCACCAGTCCGACCAGATACCAGTTATAGGTTGCCGGCGTATTCAGCATGGATTGGTTTTTTGCCTGTTCGGCATAGTTAAAAACCGAAGGCACGGTTTTAGGCGCATGACCGATTAAGTCATCCCTGACGATTACCAGTGTGACGCCGGCGGGTCCCATGTTTTTTTGCGTTCCGGCATAAATCAGACCGTACCGGCTGACATCGATTTTGCGCGACAAGATGTTCGACGACATATCCGACACCAGCGGCAAGCCCCGACTGTCGGGGCAAGAGTGGAACTCCACGCCGTGTATGGTCTCATTGGAAGTGTAATGCAGGTAAGCCGCCTGCTCATCAATCAGCCAACTTGAAGCATCGGGAATCGTGGTGAATTTTGTGCTCTCGGAACTTGCGCTGACCACTACATCGCAATAAGCTCCTGCATCCTTGACGGCCTTTTCCGACCATGCGCCGGTTTTCAAATAACAGGCTTTGCTTTTGCCGTTCAGGATATTCTGCGGTATCAGCGAAAACTGCGCCGATGCGCCGCCTTGCAGGAACAAGACCTTATAGTTCTCAGGGACCGCCAACAACTCTCTCAAATCGCTTTCCAGCTCTTCGGCGATAATAGAAAAATACTTGCCGCGATGACTCATTTCCATGACCGACATGCCGCTGTCGCGCCATTCCAGCATTTCCAGCTGCGCTTGCTGCAATACCGATTCAGGAGAGGTAGACGGGCCTGCACTAAAATTATAAACTCTGGACATTATGGTTCTCTCGATTAAACTTTTAAATACGTCGCCTAGATAACTGCTTCATGCAGTCGTAAAGCGTTTATTGTTGGTGCGCAAAAGACGCAATCCAATCTACCACGAGTAAAGCTTATTCTTCGTCCGGCTCCCTATCGTTATTTGCAACGTCACCGGAATCCAAATCGCCGTTCGGCGCCAAATCATCATCCAGTTCCGTATCGACATCGACTCCGTCGTCCTCTTCTTCCCCTGCCAAGCCTTCGATACGATCGACGCCGATTACTTTTTCCTTTTTATCCAGCCGGATAATCGTCACGCCCTGGGTATTTCTGCCGACCACGGAAATGCCGTCAACCCGGGTACGAACCAAGGTGCCGCCATCGGTGATCAGCATGATTTCATCCTGATCGTTGACCAGCACCGCGCCAACCACTGCGCCGTTACGCGCAGACGTTTGAATTGCAATCAGGCCCTGTCCGCCGCGTTTATGGCAGGTAAACTCTTCGAGCTTGGTGCGCTTGCCGTAGCCGTTCTCGGTGATGTTAAGCACCGTTCCTTCGGTCGCGATAATCAGGGAAATGACTCGCTGCCCTTCCTGCAAACGGATTCCGCGCACCCCGGATGCCGTTCTGCCCATGGAGCGCACATCCTCTTCATTAAAGCAAACAGCCTTGCCGGTGCTGCTGAACAGCAACACGTTTTGATGTCCGTCGGTCACCGCAACACCCACCAGCGTATCGTCTTCCCTTAAATCGATCGCGATTTTACCGTTAGTGCGTTGGCGCTCGAATTCCTTTAACGGGGTCTTTTTAACGGTACCCGCCGATGTCGCCATGAAAATGAATTTAGTGTCGGTAAATTCGCGGATAGGCAACATCGCATTAATCTTTTCGTCTTGCTCCAGCGGCAGCAGATTGACGAAAGGCTTGCCCCTGGCCGCGCGGCTTGCAACCGGCAACTGATAGACCTTAAGCCAGTAAACCTTGCCCAATGATGAAAAACACAAAATAGTGTCGTGGGTATTGGCCACAATCAGCTTGTCGACATAATCCAGCTCTTTAGTAGCTGTCGCCGATTTGCCGCGTCCGCCGCGACGTTGCGCCTTGTAATCGCTGAGCGGTTGGGACTTGACATAGCCTTCGTGCGACATGGTAACGACCATGTCTTCTTCGGTAATCAGGTCTTCATCGGATAAGTCCGAATGATTTTGCATGATTTCCGTACGCCGTTCGTCGGAATATTGTTCCTTGATAGCCACCAATTCTTCCCTGATAATTTCCATCAGGCGGACGTCGCTGCCCAGAATAAACAGATATTCATCAATTTGCTCCAACAGCTGCTTGTATTCAGTGACTATCTTGTCCTGCTCAAGACCGGTCAAACGATGCAGGCGCAACTCAAGAATGGCCTGAGCCTGGGTTTCCGACAGACGGTAAATTCCGTCATGAATGCCGAACTCTACGGCCAAGTCATCCGGCCTGGAACGATCCGCATCGGCGCGATCCAACAGCGCTGCAACCAGCCCAGCATCCCAGTTCTTTTCCAGTAAGCCGACTTTAGCCTCGGCTGGATTAGCCGCCGCCTTGATTAGCGCAATCATTTCATCGATATTGGCTAAAGCAACCGCAAGCCCTTCCAAAATATGCGCTCTTTCCCTGGCCTTACGCAGATTATAAATCGTCCTGCGGGTGACGATTTCCCGTCTGTGATTGATAAAGGCGCTGATAATCTCCCGAAGGTTCATGCAGTGCGGGCGGCCATCCAGCAGCGCAACCATATTGATACCGAACACGGTCTGGAATTGGGTCTGCTTGTACAGGTTGTTTAACACCACCTCGGGCACTTCGCCGCGACGCAGTTCAATCACCATACGCATGCCGTCTTTGTCCGACTCGTCGCGCAAACCGGAAATGCCTTCAAGTTTGCCTTCCTTGACCAGCTCGGCAATTTTCTCCAGCAGTCTGGCCTTGTTAACTTGGTAAGGCAGTTCCGTTGTGATAATCGCTTGCCGGCTGCTGTCGCCGATGTCTTCAAAATGACAGCGCGCGCGTAAATAGATCTTGCCGCGCCCGGTGGTATAAGCATTGTAAATACCGGAAGCGCCGTTGATGATAGCGGCGGTAGGAAAATCCGGCCCTGGGACATGGGCCATCAAGTCATGCACGGTCAGATCGGGCTGGTCGATCATCGCCAGGCAGGCGCTGATCACTTCAGACAAATTATGCGGCGGGATATTGGTCGCCATGCCCACCGCGATGCCGGACGAGCCGTTAATCAATAAAGTCGGCACCCGTGTCGGCAGCACCTTCGGCTCAGACTCCGATTCGTCATAGTTGGGCGCAAAATCGACTGTTTCCTTGTCCAGATCGGCCAGCAATTCATGGGCTATTTTCGACATACGCACTTCGGTATAACGCATCGCCGCAGGCGAATCGCCGTCGACCGAACCGAAATTGCCCTGCCCGTCGATCAGCATATAGCGCATCGAAAAATCCTGCGCCATACGCACCATCGTATCGTAAACCGCAGTATCGCCGTGAGGGTGATATTTACCAATCACGTCACCGACTACACGCGCCGATTTTTTATAAGGCTTGTTCCAGTCATTGCCCAACTCGCTCATCGCATACAACACACGGCGGTGAACCGGCTTAAGACCGTCTCTGACATCCGGAAGGGCTCGACCGACGATAACGCTCATGGCGTAATCGAGATAGGACTGCTTCATCTCGTCTTCGAGATTGACAGGTATTATTTCTTTAGCGAAGTTTGACATTGATCCCTATATTACACAGTGTGCCGTTATTACTAACCGACATGGTCTCATGGTTTAAACGCAACACACTTTTCTGTTTTTTTATTTTATCTAAGCGTGATTGCAAGTCATGAAATTGAGCCTGGAATTATATCAAATTGTCCAGATAGTGTCGAAGCTGAAAGTGTTTTATTCAAACCCTGACAACACTTTTGAAAAAGACTTCCACAGATGCGAGGAATACATTAAAACAAAAGAACTTCACTTGTAGGCTGAATATCGCCCGCAGAAAGCTGTTTACATTAACAGAAGAACACGCCTTATTTCCTTTTAAAACGCACAGTCACGCGTTGTCCCATAGCAATTCGGCGGCAACAGACAGCGCATGTTCCAGTGCTAGCCTGAAAGAAGCGGCCTCTTGGGCAAATGGCAACATCAAGTATTGCTCCGGATGATCAGCTATGCCTTATAAAAGGCGCTTGGAAAGAAAATCGCACTCTAACGTAATGGTATGGACTCCTCCCCTTCCTAACGGCATCGCGATGTGCCAAAGTGAAAGGGTAAAACCACCACTTAATAGAAGAAGAGGAATCCGCCATGAATATTACGACAATTGGCTTAGACAT
>JALNYY010000150.1 GCA_023229605.1 Methylobacter sp. | reverse complement strand
TTAACGCATTCACTGACTAAAATATGCGGTGTTTAGTCAGGCGAAGCAGCCAAGATGTTTTCACCTAAAGTATGGCCTATATGATTTTATGACAGACAAAAGAAATATTGTAATTAAAGTTAAATACCCGGTATCCGGAAAAGCGACAGAGAATTTGGCGCCCAAGATGATAACAGAATGGAATGTTAAAAGGATTTTCCTGGCCGCCGGTGCGTTGGTTCTAATTGTAGCAATGTTATTTTATGTTATTAATAACGGTGCGCAAGAGACCGGTTCAGATAATACTGCGGCGATAGTTTCTGCTACGGAAAACCCGGCAACACCACAGGTTGATGATAAGAAAACCGGGATAAGGAGCCTGGATACATCCAATCAGACAGGTGCGAAAGCCGGTTCTTCGGTTAAGTCGGAAAAAAAGCTTAATGAGACAAATAAACAAACTGCCGGTATTACTAAAAAACAACCCAATACTAAGGTTAATAAAGACACCGTGTATTCAGACCTTAATCATAATGTGTCAAGAGCATCGTTAACTTATAAAATTGATAATAAAAATCCGGTAGGCGAAGTGGTTAGAGCCGTAGATGTTAGCCATACAAAACCGGTATGGGTTTATTATTTTACTGAATTAAAGTCCATGAAGGGTATGCGTGTTTATCATGAGTGGCTTAAAAACGGAGTGATTGTTTCCAGGCAGGCATTGGTTATATCCGGAGACAGCTGGCGCACATCAAGCCGCAAGTTATTGTCCGTTTCCGAGAAAGGTAACTGGGCTGTAAGACTGGCTGATGAAAAAGGTCGGTTATTGAATGAGAAAAAATTTAAGGTGGAATAACTTTTAGAATCTATATATTTATTGCCGGATAATTGAATTAATTTATAATTAAACATTATGATATAATTAATATATATTTTTTTATGTTAAGGACAAAAAAATGACCGAATATCAAAATCTTTCTGAACGTGAATTGCAAGCTGTCATTGAAAACGCAGAAAAAGCCTTAAAAAATAAACAGGCGAATAAACGTAAAGAAGTTATAGCTCAGATTAAAGAATTAGCTGCGTCTATTGACGTTATTGTCGAAATTCACGAGCCTGAGAAGAGGCCGGCTCGCAAGGGTGCAAAAGTCGCCATTAAATATCGTCATCCCGGTGATCATAACAAAACATGGACCGGCCGAGGGGTGGCGCCGAGATGGATGCAGGAATTGCTGAGTGCAGGACATCAGCGCTCTGAGTTTGAAGTATAGTATTTAATTGATGTTATGCAGCTAGTAGAGTTTCGAGCGCTTGAACACTGAGGAGCCGCTAGCGCAACACTTGATTGAATCGGGTTGTCGCACCCGAAGGCGACCCGATTGCCGCTTATTTTCTGTGACCCTCGATAAAGGCTCCGGTGCTCGGCGCGGCAAACGGGAGAAATAAATACACACGCAGGAACGATAAATCCCATCGGTGCGCTTCATCGTTCCCGCTCTGTTCAACTGTTTTTCCGGGCTTCGCCCATCCCCACTGTTTTCCACAGACTGAAACAAGCCGCAATTGACCTGTACCCACCACTTTTTCCCGACTATAAAAACAGCCATTTAAAAATACGGAAAATAGTTGGTTATATGATATAGTCGCCTTAAATGAGAATGATTGCCGATAACTCTTGGGCGGTTGATTCTTACGGCACTTTATTACGGTGGTTTATTTATGAAAACAAGCTTAAAAAGCCTGACCGTGGGTGATTCGGGAAAGGTGGTCGGTTTTGAACAATCTGGTAAGGCTTATCGCAAACGCCTGCTGGCTATGGGGTTGACGCCGGGAACCGAGTTCAGCATTACCCGGTTTGCCCCTATGGGAGACCCAGTCGAAATTAAATTGCGTGGATTTTCATTAACTCTGCGCAAGGATGAAGCGGCGATATTGTTGATAGAGAAACTCTGATGAGAACTGATTTTACGGTTGGCGTTGTCGGTAACCCGAATTGTGGAAAAACCACGCTGTTTAATGCGCTCACCGGCGCCAGGCAGCATGTCGGTAATTGGCCCGGTGTTACGGTCGAGAAAAAAACCGGTGAATACAGCTTCGATCATAAACTTATCGAACTGGTCGATTTGCCCGGCACCTATTCTTTAGAGGCCGCCGACGATCAAGTTTCCCTGGATGAAAAAGTCGCCCGTGATTATGTAGCCTCTAAGCAGGCCGATTTAATCATTAATATTGTCGATGCATCCAATTTGGAACGGAACCTGTATTTGACCTCGCAATTGATCGAGATGCGGGTGCCGATGATTTTAGTACTGAATATGATGGATGCGGTTAAGCAGCGCGGCATTAAAATTGACATTGATTTTCTCGAGCAGTTTTTGGGCTGCCCGGTTATTCCGGTTACCGCCTCAATCAAGGGTGGTATCGGTACATTAAAGTCGGCAATTAATAGCGCCGCTATCGCCAAGCCGATACCTTCGGTAAAAATTAGCTATGTCCCCGCGCTGGAACAAGCCATCAATGACATCTCGCCGCTGTTGATCGAGAGCGCCAAGCAGCATCAATGCAACCTGCGTTGGCTGGCCGTCCGTTTGCTGGAAGACGACACCCTGGCCAAACGGTTTGCCGGAGCAGCCTTGCTGCCGACGGTTACTGCGTTACAGCGCCGTGTAGAAAGCGAAACCGATGATGAAGTCGATATTCTCGCAGCCGACGCCCGCTACGGATTTGTCAATGAGCTGACCAGTGGCGCAGTCTGCAAACTAAACGAAGTGAGCCGCCACACCACAGACAAAATCGACAGCATCGTCTTGAACCGCTTTTTGGGCATTCCGGTGTTCCTGTTGGTCATGTATGCGATGTTCATGTTCACCATCAATATCGGCAGCGCCTTCGTCGATTTTTTCGATCAAGCCGTTGGCGCTTTATTGATCGACGGCCTGAGCCTGGTGCTAACTGATCTGAATTGGCCGCAATGGCTGATTGTGCTAATCACCAATGGCGTAGGCGGCGGAATTCAGGTCGTCGCGACCTTTATCCCTATCGTCGGCTTTCTGTTTATGTTCCTGTCTGCTCTGGAAGACTCGGGCTACATGGCCAGGGCGGCTTTCGTCATGGACCGGTTCATGCGCATGATCGGCTTGCCCGGCAAATCTTTTGTGCCGATGATCGTCGGTTTCGGCTGCAATGTTCCTGCGATTATGGCGACGCGGACGTTGGAAAACCAGCGCGACAGGATATTGACCAACCTGATGAACCCGTTCATGTCCTGTGGCGCCCGACTGCCGGTTTACGCCTTATTTGCCGCCGCATTTTTCCCGGTCGGGGGCCAGAACCTGGTTTTCGGTTTGTATTTATTAGGCATTGCAGTGGCGGTGCTGACCGGTTTAATCATGCGCCACACGCTATTTAAAGGGGAGTCCGCCCCCTTTATTATGGAATTGCCCGCCTATCACATGCCGACAGTACGTGGTGTTTTTATCAGGACCTGGGATAGGCTTAAATCATTTTTGTTCAATGCAGGCAAAGTGATCGTGCCGATGGTGTTAGTGCTTAATTTCCTTAATGCACTGGGCACAGACGGCTCATTCGGACAGGAAAACAGCAATAAGTCGGTGTTAAGCGAGATCGGCCGTAGCTTGACGCCGGCATTTAAACCGATGGGCGTGGAAAAAGACAACTGGCCGGCAACGGTCGGTATTTTTACCGGCGTCTTAGCCAAAGAAGCGGTGGTCGGAACGCTGGACGCTTTATACAGCCAGTTTGCGACGACTACTAACTTAAGCGCCGCCGATAAAGCGCCGTTCAATCTTGAACAGGCTTTAATCGACGCCTGTTTAACCGTGCCTAAAAACCTGCAAGACGTTGCAGATAACTTGTTGGATCCATTGGGGTTGAATGTCGGCACCGTCGGCGATATGGCTGCGGCAGCCAGTGAACAGGAAGTCAATGCCGGCACTTTTGCCGCCATGCAGCAAAGTTTTGACGGCAAAGTCGGGGCTTTCGCTTATTTGTTGTTTATCTTGCTATATGCGCCGTGCGTCGCGGCAACCGCCGCAATTTACCGGGAAACCAGCCGGAACTGGACCTTGTTTGTGATGTTCTGGACCACCGGCATTGCTTATATGACGGCAACCATATTTTATCAGGCGATGACCTATGCTCGGCACCCCGGCTATTCTTTAGTCTGGATAAGCGGATTAATCGTTGCATTTTCAGCGGTATTGTTCGGGCTGTGGTTGCTCGGTAAAAACGTTGACGTAACGGGTCTAAAACAGCGTCGGGAGTCTTTAAGTGATCCTGTCTGATTTGAGAGCTTATTTAAGAGAACATCGCCGGGTTGCCCTGGCGGATTTAACCGTTCATTTCGGCATGGATGCCGATGCTCTAAGAGGCATGCTGGATAAATGGATCAGCAAAGGCAGGGTGCGTAAACTGCCTTTAAGCGCTTCTTGCGGTACAAGTTGCTGTCAGTGCGATTCCGCTTTGACAGAGATTTACGAGTGGGTTGATTAGCATCCGATATTGCGCCATATGTCAGCCGTGCCGACATTCTGTATGCAGGAAACAGGCATTAGTTGCACCCTGGCGGGTTAGGAAGTGCATAATAAAAAATCTGCCCGTATTCACCATTTTCTTTTGATTTTATTGTTAGGGATACGCGGCAAAGCAAAAGGATAAACGCTATGGTTGATTTGATTATCGGCGGGCAAAAAATAAGAAGAGGGGAGCGAAAGACGTTTGACATCCCGTTACCCAGCCTTTACACGCATGCCAGCGTGCCGATGACGGTGCATGCCATTAACGGTCGACAGGCCGGGCCGCGTTTATTTGTCTGCGCCGCCGTGCATGGAGATGAAATCAACGGTATTGAAATTATCCGGCGACTGACCCAGTCGCCTGCCTTGCGCGGCATGAAAGGCTCTTTAATCGCAGTGCCTATTGTCAATGTTTACGGCTTTGTCAGGCATTCGCGCTATTTGCCTGACAGGCGCGATCTTAACCGGGTTTTTCCGGGCTCTGAAAAAGGTTCGTTGGCGGGTAGACTGGCCTCGACGTTTATGACCGAAATCGTTGAAAAATGTTCGCACGGCATCGATTTGCATACTGCCGCGATCCACCGTGATAATTTGCCCCAGATTCGGGCTACTTTCAGCGAAGGCAGCGAAACGGAGGCCTTGGCACGGGCTTTTGGTGCGCCGGTAATATTAAATGCCGACTTACGGGACGGTTCATTACGTGCGGTCGCAGCGGAGCGGGGCATTCCTCTGTTGGTTTATGAAGCCGGGGAAGCTCTGCGTTACGATGAAATGTCTATCAGAATCGGATTGCGCGGAATCATTCGCGTCATGAGAAAACTGGGTATGATTCGCGCGGAAGCCAACAAGCGCAAACGGGATTTACCCGAATCTGTCATCGTTCGTTCCAGCGCCTGGGCCAGATCATCCAAAAGCGGTTTATTAAGATCCATGGTTTCTCTGGGCGCCAAAGTAGCAAAAGGCGATGTACTGGGCGCTGTCAGCGATCCGTTTTATCATTCGGACGAAGATATTATCGCACCCAATTCGGGTCTTATCATAGGCAAAACCAATTTGCCGATTGTTACCGAAGGAGAGGCTATCTTTCATATCGCCCGGTTTGGAAAAACCGACGATGCGGCGGATGTGGTCGAGCAATATCAGGCAGAGTTTGATCCAATAAATGACGATTTTGAATCGCTGGAAACGCCTATTGTCTAAAATATCCTACGCGATAAACCGGCGTCCCAAAGCCGATTTTGCGATATGAACTTAGCTGATCGATCGAGATAATGGTAGCATTACGACATAACGGAGAGCTGTCCCAACAGAGTTTTGGAAAAATAAAGCTGTCCACACTTTTGAAATTACAAGTATGAATTTTAAATGAAACCGATTTTTTACCGTCCCGCCCAACTGCGTGGCTTGGCCTTTCTGGGTTTATTGCTGTTGGCTCTCGCCATACTCGGAGGCATGACTTGGCGGAATGTCCACCATTTTAAAACTGTTTTTTCTTATGTTAACTATTCGCATCGCATCCAAAATGTATCGGTGGGTCTGCAGCAATCGCTGATTGAATATCTGACCGAAACCGTGTCGAACTCACACCCCGAGGCGCTGACCAAAACGCTGGATGAGCTGGATGCCTTAATGACGGATAACTGCTATTTGTCAACAGCGACCCGGACAAGCCTGGAAATGGTCCGAGGCATGCTGGTTGATTTGCCCATATTAAAAAAAGAAGAAAAATACAGCCGCCTGCTGACCGCCCTTAAAGTAATGACTGAAACCTTGGATAACGAGGCATTGCAGCGCGAAGAATTACTGGAGGAGATCAGTCGGGATACCCAAACTGAATTGTATATAGCCTTTGCCATATTCATGGCGATATTGTTTGTGGCGGTATTATTTTTACGCCTTAGAATCCTGCATCCGCTTAATGATTTGAGGAAGCTGTTGCAACGTTTGACCGAAGAAAATTTCACTCCGATTACTACCGATCATCTTGATCCGCTGCTGTTACCTGTGTTTAACAGTTATAACGAAATGGTTAAACACCTGGCTGAACTGGAAGATGCCAATCGCTTACATGCCCAGTCACTGCAACATGAAGTCAGATTGGCTACGCAAGCCTTACTGGAACAGCAATACAGTTTGGCTAGAGCCGACCGGCTGGCAGCAATAGGCGAAGTTGCGGCCGAACTGGCGCATGAAATACGCAATCCGCTGGCGGGGATTCAAATGGCGTTTAACAATTTACGCCGCGAAATTGATGACCGAGATCAGCTGGAAAGGCTGGATTTGATCAATGCCGAATTGAAGCGGATGGCGCGATTGCTTAACGATATGCTTGATCAAAGCCGCCATTCGCCGGAAGTGGCTACTGCTTTTGATTTAAGGACGTTAATTCGGGACTTGGTGGCGTTGACGCGTTACCAGATTGCCGAATCCATACATCTGGAAATTGACGCTCCCTGTGCGTTGCCGGTGCATTTGCCCGAAAGCGGAATACGTCAGGCCTTGTTGAATTTGATACTGAATGCCGCCGATGCGCTTGAAGATACCCCCGGCACTATCTGTATCAAGGCTCGTACAGACAGGCAGGGTCTGCGCATCGACGTTCAGGATGACGGCATCGGGTTTTCCCAGGATATGCTGGAGCACGGCATCCGCCCATTTCGAACCAGCCGTCAACGCGGCACCGGCTTGGGGCTGGCTATGGTGCAACGCTTTGTAAAAGATGTGGGCGGCACGATCAGCCTCACCAATCAACCGACTCACGGTGCATGTGTTTCCATATTGTTACCGAATGACTGCATTGCCAGAGATAAATCATGATAGAAACCCTGCTCATTATTGAAGATGAAAAACTGCTAGGTTCCGAGCTGTCCCGTCATTACCGGCAGTCCGGCTGGGAAGTGGTGCTGGCAACCAATCTGAGCGAAGCCAGGGAATTATTGCTGAATAAAAAAGTGGAGCCGTTGCTGATCCTTTCCGATATGAATTTGCCGGATGGTAATGCGCTGGATTTCATGGAAAAAACCAAAAAAAATATCAGTTATGCCGAATGGCTGTTCTTAACCGGCTACGGCAATGTGCCGGATTCGGTCAGGGCATTACGGCTGGGCGCTTATGATTTTCTGGAAAAACCCTGCGACCTGGAGCGCCTTGATCTGGTAGTCGCCAGCGCCGCGCGTAGTGCGTCCATCCAGCGGCGGGTTATCGATCAAACCAAGCACCGGCACCGGCGTTATTCGCCGGATGCTTACGTCGGCCATAGCCAACAGGCGCAGGGCATACGGCAGTTATTGTCAAAGCTGACCCAGGTGCCGTTCAGCGCCCTGATTATCGGCGGCGAGAGCGGCACCGGCAAAGGCTTGGCGGCCCGCATATTGCATTACGGCGGTTCCCGCGCCCAACAGCCGATGATTGAAGTGAATTGCGCGGCGTTACCTCGGGAGTTATTGGAATCGGAATTATTCGGTCATGAACCCGGCGCATTTACCGGAGCCGCAGGACGGCACCGCGGTTTGCTGGAACAGGCCGATGGCGGCACGCTGTTCATGGATGAAATCGGTGAAATGCCGCTGGATTTGCAGGCCAAACTGCTCAAAGTTATTGAAGATCACAAGGTCAGGAGATTGGGCGGAGAAAAAGAAATCCAGGTCGATGTGCAGATAGTCGTCGCCAGTAACCGGGATCTGGAAAAAATGGCCGCGGAAGGCAGTTTTCGCGCCGATTTATATCATCGTTTAAGCGTGTTCAAGCTGATCCTGCCGCCGCTACGCGAGGCTGTGGAAGATCTGGACGAGCTGGTGCCGCTATTTGTCGCCGAATACAACGCCAACGCCGGGCGGCAGGTTAAAGACATACCCGATGCGGTGTGGGAAAAACTGAAAGCGCATTACTGGCCGGGCAACGTCAGGGAGTTGCGTAATGTCATTGAACGTTGCGTATTATTCTCTGATGGACCGATATTCCCCGGACAGTGGCTGCAATTGCCGGGGCAACCTTCCATTGAGGCGCAGCAAACCGATCAGGGTATTTGGTTGCCCTTGGATGGCAGCATGGCGTTGGATGATATGGATTGCTTTATTATCAAGACTGCCTTGGAAAGAGCGGATAACAATCTGACCGCGGCCGCCAGAGCGCTGGGAGCCACCCGGGAAACGCTACGCTACCGGGTGCGGAAATATAACCTGAAAATAGCCGATTGATTTTAATGGTGGAATATGTGTTGCCGATGCAGCTTATTCAGGAAAACTATTCCCAACCCGCGTCCTCGGTATCGGCAAATCAATTTACAATATCTGGAAATGCCCCTCGATACCGTTCGCCGGCACTGTCGTACAAGCCGAGAAAAGCGATGATAAACAACGTATTATGAGAAATTTATTTGAGCTTGCAGAAGCGTTTTTCCTCCAGGTAGATATCGATGAGAAGTTGGCATTGACTCATCAGGCTTGGCACGCCTGCATTACCGAGGAATTAACGTTTACTGCAGACCGCCCTGTATTGCCGATAGACCAGATAATATTTCCCGAGCGTCCGGAGTTATTGGCCCCGCGCCGGATGCCCCGGCGGAAACTGACCACGCCCGATGGCGTGGCGGCCTTTTTTCATGCTATTGCCCATGTCGAATTCGTCGCCATTTATTTGGCCTGGGATATTTTGTATCGTTTTCGCGGCCTGCCCGAGCAATTCTACCAGGACTGGCTGCGTGTTGCCGATGAAGAGGCCCAGCATTTTTCATTAATCAGGACACATTTACGGGCTATGCGGGTTGAGTATGGCGATTTACCTGCGCACAGCGGCTTATGGGATCATGCCAGAGACACTGCCGATGATTTGTTGGGCCGGTTGGCGATGGTTCCACGCTGTATGGAGGCGCGCGGACTGGATGTAACACCGGCGCTTATTGAAAAATTCAGGATATTGGGTGATGATGCAAGCATGGCAATTTTAGAACGCATTTTGACCGACGAAGTAGGGCATGTGGAGTTGGGGTCTTACTGGTTTAAGTTTGTTTGCCGGCAACGCGGTTTTGAGGCCGAAGCCAAATACAGGGCGTTAATCGATCAATATTATGTAGGCGGCAAACCTAAAGGCCCGTTTAACCGGGAATTGCGTAAAACTGCCGGTTTTTCAGATGCCGAGCTGGATTGGCTCGAATGTTAATGACGGCAATCTTCAGGTAGGAAACCTAAAACACTATGACTGACAATTCAACAAATCAGGACATACCGCCTGCACTGGACATCGTTGAACGGGACAGCGGGCAATCTTGCGTCAAATTGTCAGGCAGTTGGAATCTCCGCAGTCTGGTGACCGCACCCGAACTGGGCCGAAAAATCAGTTCCTACGCCGCTAATACAAACATGCAATGGGATATGAGCTCGGTTGAGGTGCTCGACAGCGCCAGCGCGTTGATACTCTGGAAAGCATGGGGGGAAAAGCTGCCGCTTGCGTTGCAGTTGAAGCCTGAACATCAGCGATTATTCGATCGTTGGCAAGCCCAGAAAATCCCTGAATCCGAACCGGGC
>JALNYY010000149.1 GCA_023229605.1 Methylobacter sp. | reverse complement strand
CAGCCGGGTGATTTTATCGGCGATGGTTTTTTGAACCGCGCTGTCAAAGCAACGGAAAGTGCCTCTTAACAAAACCGATTCCGGCAGCGCATTCCAGGTATTGCCCGCATGTATCTGGGTAATGCTGACCACCGCCGGATCGGCAGGATTAACCGTTCGGCTGACAATGGTCTGCAACGCGGTAATCAGCTGGGCGGAGGCGACTATCGCATCATTGCCCAGATGCGGCATTGCGGCATGGGTCGCCTGCCCGGTAATAATGACTTCAAAGCAGTCGAATGACGCCATCATTGCGCCGGGTTTGGCCGCAAAATGCCCGGTTGGAATGTCGGGGACGTTGTGCAGCCCGAAAACGCAGTCGGCCGGGAATTTTTCGAACAGCCCGTCATCGATCATCCGCCTGGCTCCGGCGCGGCCCTCTTCGGCAGGCTGAAAAATAAAATACACCGTGCCGTTAAAATTGCGGTGCTCAGCCAAATAGCAGGCCGCGCCCAGCAGCATCGCCGAATGGCCGTCATGGCCGCAGGCATGCATTTTCCCGTCGTGGCGGGATTTGTAGGCAAAGGCGTTCTGCTCCTGAATAAACAAGGCGTCCATATCGGCCCGCAAAGCGATTTTCTTGTCGCCGTTCCCGGCGGACAGCGTTGCGACAACGCCGGTTGTGCCCAAGCCCTGATGAACTTCCAGGCCGAATCCCGCCAACTTGCCGGCGATAAATTCCGCAGTTTGAGTTTCTTCAAAAGCGGTTTCAGGAAATCGGTGCAGATGCTGCCGCCACTCGCGCATTTGTGCGTGTAGCTGCTGTATATCGTTTGCTATAGGCATGGGAACTCGTGTGAATTTGATGATGACTCATATGCTACAACTAAGGCTTGATAAAAAGTAAGAATTTTTATCAATTCCGCAGCGGAGCGTGGGAACAATGAACCACTCTCAAGTGGGTATGTTTTTATAATATCTTTATACATTTACCGTAACGTTTTACATAAGTTTTATCGGTAATTAAAGTAAGATAGATCTTGTCTTAACAACAAGGTGAAAAACATTCCATGACACTTCAAACCTATTTTGGTCTTGATAACGATGATAATTCATGGCTGCTCGTTCAGCGTAGTGAGGGAGCAACCGTATTTTTACAGCGATTCAACAATACGGGGGATGGGCTCGATGAGCTTTCGAAGTTTATAAAAAGCCGGTGTCAGAAGCCGAGAATTTATATTAAATCGACCGGCTGTGCTGCACTGGGTCTTTTGAAATATCTCTGCGGTATTCCCGGCATTGAGGTCGTATTTATTTCGCAAGCGGGATTTAAACAGTACCAAACCTGTTTGCCGAAAAGCATCATAAAAAATTCTAAAGCGACGTTCTGTGAAGCTGAAATACTTGCCGATTGTGCTGAACGCATGATCTAAATGGCGCCGCTCTGAAACTTCTCACCGAAGGTACGTGGCAATTGCCCGGTTCTTTAATACCGTTTATTTAGGGTAAAAAACCATGAAATTATTGAAAGGTTCTGTTGCGGCGCTTATTACCCCCTTTGTCGACGATACCGAGCAATCCGTCAATAGGGAAAAACTCGTTGAACTGGTCAAGCTGCACGCCGACGGCAAAACTGCGGCGATTGTGCCGTGCGGCACAACCGGCGAATCGCCGACGCTGCTTAAAGAGGAATGGGAAGCGGTCGTGTCGACAGTGATCGAAGCTGCCCGAGATACAACCCTCAAAGTTATTCCCGGAACCGGTTCGAACAGCACGCGGGAAGCGCTTAGATTGACCGAGCGGGCAGCCGAACTTGGCGCCCATGCCTGTTTGGTGGTAACGCCTTATTACAATAGGCCCAGTCCCGAAGGCGTACTTGCGCATTTTCAGGAACTGGATAAAGTGGGCATACCGCTCATTCTTTATAACATACCCGGCCGGACCGGAATCGATCTTGGCGCCGACCTGATCATGGAGCTGTGCGAAACCTGTCCGTCAATAGCCGGGTTAAAGGCATCTAACGGCGATCTTGATCAAATTACCGAGGTTATCTACCGGTCTTCCCAACTTGACCGGCCCTTCTCGGTATTTTCCGGCGATGATTCGCTGACCTTGCCCATTCTTGCAGTGGGCGGTGTGGGTGTAATTTCTGTGGCGGCAAACATTATGCCTAAGGTGATGGACGAACTGGTTGCCAGCTTCATGAGCTCGGATTTGAATCAGTCCAGAATTATCATGCATGCTATTCATGGTTTTTGCCGCGCCTTATTAAAATCGGGTTCAAACCCGGCGCCCATTAAATCGATCATGAACCGTGCGGGTATGAATATAGGGACATGCCGAAAACCCTTAGTGGATTTATCGAAGGATAAGGCGGCAATGCTGGTTCATGAGTTGCAGATGATGCTTACCAAGCTTTCCGAACATCATATCCCTTACGATCAAGCCTTAACGAAAATTGTTGACGCTGCTGCGGAATAACAATGACGGAATTAGACGAGTTCATCAAAATGCTGGCCGGGCTGCTGTCGGTGGTAGACCCTATCGGCGCTATCCCGTTGTTCATCAGCCTGACTGAACGTCGAAGTTCCGATGAGCGGCAGCATATCGCCTGGGTTTGCGCTATGTCGGTGGGTGCCGTACTGATGTTTGCATTGGTAGGCGGCAAGTCTATGCTGGAACTTTTCGGTATCGGCATTCCCTCGTTCCAGATTGCGGGCGGTATTGTCATTTTGTTAATGGGGATTTCCATGCTCAAGGCTTCGCATGACCGCTCCCGAAACACGCCGGAGGAACGGGCCGAGTCGGCTGATAAAGCATCTATCGCGGTCGTGCCGATGGCAATTCCCCTGCTGAGCGGTCCCGGCGCGATGAGTAGCGTTATCGTTTACCATAATTTGAACCCTTCCTGGAATCATGATTTTCTGGCCGGCTGCGTTATCGCTACGGTGGCGTCGCTAGTGCTGTTGTGTTTGTTGATGGCGGAAAAAATCGCTGATTGGCTGGGAACAACCGGTATGAATGTGATTACCCGCGTATTCGGTTTGATTATTTTATCCATCGCAGTGGAGTTCATCACTAAAGGATTGGCCGCCGTTTTCCCGATACTGGGGACATCTCTTAATTTGTTTTACCCTGTTCACAGCCTTGGTTTCGGTGGTCTTAATCGGCAGGAACATGCATGACTTGGGGTTAGGCGTGCGTCAAATAGTACAGGAGGCCGGCCGTATTCAAACCGGAGAAGACCGGATTCTCGATGAGTTAGCCCGACTGCACGAGCGCATGGCGACACTGGAAAATCAGTTGTCGTCGAACACAGCCCAAGACCGGTCAGTACCCGGTTCCAATGAAAAATGAGCAGGTTCAGCGCTTAGAGTTAAGATATGCTTCTGCACCTTCTTTTAAAATGGCGGAAACAACATGATCGACATAACCACCAAGCCTGGTACAACAACGGACTACCTTGTGGCCAGCGACTTCGACCAAACGCTGAGCTTCAACGATTCAGGTCATGTGCTGGCAGAAATGCTGGGCATTTCCGATTTCGAGAACAAAGTCAGGGGGCTCGCGTGCTCGAACCTCGTTCAGTCCGGCGCTGAGCTGGCTTACCTGTTGCGGCACGATCCTGCATTCCGTGGAGTTCGCCGCGAGCACCTTATTGAAGCCGGCAAGCGCGTCCGGCTCAAAGATAATGTCGAGTTGTTCGCCAAAATCTTGAGCGAAGGTTTGGGCAAAAACCGCTTCCAGTTCTTCGTGATCTCCGCCGGGCCTAGAGAAGTCGTGTGTTCGGCGCTCGAAGGCATAGTCCCGCCGGAGAACATATTCGGCACCGAATTGGAGTTCGATGCTGAAACGGGTGAGATTTGCTCGGTCCGCCGTGTACCCGCAGGTTACGGCAAGGTTGCCGTTCTGCAGGAGCTTGAGCTCAAGCTCCAGATGAGCCCGGATCGAGTCATCTATGTTGGCGACGGCAGCTCGGATCTTTACGTCATGCACGACGTGAATAGTCGCGACGGGCACACCATCGCCGTGTCGGAGACGAAATCCATCGGCCGCATCGCCAACCGCACCGTGCTCAGCGACAGCGCGGTCGGCGTGTTGGTGCCCATTTTTGAGGATGTCCTCAAATGGGATTCGCATCAGATTCGCGAACTGTTCACCTCTTATGGTTTGGCGCTTCAGGATTGGGACAAAATCAGTACTGACTGGATCACGTTCCACCACAATGGATAGTTTTGACAGTAGCAGGGTCATGAGATGCGTGGCCTATCAGAACGGCGCCAGTATCGGCGATGTGAGCATTGAAGGCATCAGCGAAGTGCTGCAACAGGAACACACCTTTGTCTGGCTGGGTTTGCGCGAGGCTAACGGCGAACTGTTAGCCAAAATCCAGCAGGAGTTCGGGCTGCATGACTTGGCTATCGAAGATGCCTGCACGGCGCATCAGCGTCCGAAAATCGAGGAATACGGCGAATCGCTGTTCATGGTGCTGCATACCGCCCATCTTGCGGAAGATCAGGTCGAGTTTGGCGAAACCCATGTTTTCCTCGGGCCGCGTTTTCTGGTGACGGTCAGGCACGGCGCTTCGCGCAGCCACAGCAAAATCAGGGAGCGTTGCGAGGCTATGCCGCAGCAATTGGCTAAAGGGCCGGGGTTTGCGTTGTATTCGATCATGGACTTTATCGTCGATAACTATGTGCCGGTTATCGACGGTTTGCAGGAGCGGTTTGAGGTGCTGGAGTCGGCAATATTTGAATACCGGCCCAGTCGGCAGACCATAGAAGGCCTTTACGAACTAAAACGCGAGTTGTTGCAGCTGGAAAGCGCCATTAACCCGGTCATCGATATTTGCAACGAACTGATGCGCTTTCATGGCGGAGTCATTCCCAAGGATGTGCAAGTGTATTTTCGCGATATTGCCGACCACATCAAACGCATCGATCAGGCGATTCACGGCATGCGCGAGATGTTATTCGCGGCGATGCAGGTGCATCTGACCTTTGAAACGGTGCGGCAGAACGAAGTCGTCAAACGCTTGGCCGGTTGGGGGGCGATCCTGGCGATACCGACCATGGTATTCAGCTGGTACGGCATGAATTTCCGGCACATGCCGGAGCTGGATTGGGAATACAGCTATCCGGCAGTGGTTGGCAGCGTGACGTTGTGCAGTCTGCTGCTGTACTTGCGCTTGAAAAAGGCCGGTTGGCTGTAGTTAAAATGCACACAGGAT
The DNA here is from genome assembly GCA_023229605.1 of Methylobacter sp. Taxonomy (GTDB): domain Bacteria; phylum Pseudomonadota; class Gammaproteobacteria; order Methylococcales; family Methylomonadaceae; genus Methylobacter_A. Next base: position 4,841 of record JALNYY010000149.1, on the reverse strand, counting down.
GTGCGAGGGTGGTAATCAACAGTACATCGTTTCCGATCTATCTCGCCAGTCCATCAGCAATTCTTTGCAGGATTTAGGTTTTATATTTTCTTTATATTTAAGTCCTAAATTTAGACGGAATATTTACTGGTCTTTGTATAAAGTTGGAATATTAAGATTAACTTTATTCCGAGGTAAATTCTATGGATCCGAAGTCTCTTGTCATCACTGCGATTATCTTTTCCGTCGAAATTTTTCTCTTCTATGCAGTGCTGGCTAAGTTATCAATCGATTGAAGCTTGTGTTGCTCGTAAATTCATTACGAAGGTACTTGTTACGGTCATGTGCTTGGTATTTGCAGACAGAACTTATCTGGACATCTATAGGTAGCTATACGGATTTATCATGATCCGCAAACAGACGATACTCCATAGCACTCCGGTTGTTCGACAAGACACTTTCCTAAGCGTAACCAATTTTTAGATATTTCCCAAAGTAAACCCTACACAACCGCTTCGATAATCTAAGCGGCAGCGATATACCCAGCTATTTTTACAGTTTTTTTATAATAACCCCGTTATATTAATCAATCGGAACATCCACAAAAAAGAGGTAACCATGACTTTTATCTACGGCTTGAGCGGCTTGCTCGCATTCGCTTTATTCATTTATCTGCTGGTGGCGTTATTTTACCCGGAGAAATTCTAATGACTACAAACGGCTTATTGCAAATCACTTTGTATTTTGTCGCCCTGCTGCTGTTAGCTAAGCCATTGGGTGTTTATATGGCGGCGGTGTATGAAAATCGCCCGTTAGTTCTTAAGCGCATCTTGGGACCTTTGGAAGCAGGGTTTTATCGTTTGAGCGGCGTTAATCCGGAACAAGAGATGGGCTGGAAAAGTTACGCCGCCGGACTGCTCTGGTTTAATCTGTTCGGCGGGCTGGCGGTATTCGCCTTGCAAATGTTGCAAGCCCATTTACCGCTGAACCCGCAGCAGATGGCTAATGTGACTGTCGATTCGGCATTCAACACCGCGGTCAGTTTTGCCACGAACACCAATTGGCAGGGTTACAGCGGCGAAACGACGATGAGTTATTTGACCCAGATGCTGGGGTTGAGCGTGCAAAACTTTGTTTCGGCGGCCACCGGCATGGCGGTTTTGGTCGCCATGATACGCGGCTTTCAGCGTACTCATGCGGCGGGCATCGGCAACTTCTGGGCGGATTTGACCCGAGGCACTTTATATATCCTGCTGCCGTTGTCGTTTGTGATAGCGTTGGTGTTGGTTGGGCAAGGCGTGGTGCAGACCTTCAAGCCTTACCAAACCATTCCGTTAGTTGAGCAGGTCGGCACTGCAACGGAAAATGCCACGCAAACCTTGGCTGTAGGGCCTGCCGCATCGCAAATCGCGATCAAGCAACTGGGTACCAACGGCGGCGGTTTTTTTAACGCCAATTCGGCGCATCCTTACGAAAACCCGACGCCGTTATCCAATTTCCTGGAAATGTTGTTACTGATACTGATCCCGGCAGCGCTGTGCCATACCTTCGGCACGATGGTCGGCGATCCGCGCCAAGGCTGGGCAATTTTGTCTGCAATGACGTTGGTGTTGGTCAGTCTGCTATTCGTCACGGTGGGTTATGAGCAAGGCGGTAACCCAGGGCTAACTGCGCTTGGCGTCGAGCAAAGCGTTGGCGCCGATCAATCCGGCGGCAACATGGAAGGCAAGGAAACGCGTTTCGGCATCGTCAATTCGGCGATATGGGCGACTGCGACTACCGCAGCATCCAACGGTTCGGTCAATTCGATGCACGATTCCTATACGCCTTTGGGCGGTCTGGTTCCGATGTGGCTGATTCAGTTGGGTGAAGTCATTTTCGGCGGCGTGGGTTCCGGTCTTTACGGGATGCTGATTTTTGCGCTGATCGCGGTATTTGTCGCCGGCCTGATGATAGGCCGCACGCCGGAGTATCTCGGCAAAAAAATTGAATCCTTCGAGATGAAAATGGCGGCTGTCGTTATTTTAATTCCGGCCTTGTTTATTCTGGGAGGAACGTCGTTGGCGGTCATGGTGGACGTAGGGAAATCAGCGGTTGCCAATCCCGGAGCGCACGGGTTTAGCGAAATTCTTTATGCATTTTCCTCTGCGGCGGGCAACAACGGCAGCGCTTTTGCCGGTCTTAGCGCCAATTCTCCGTTTTATAACATAGCCTTGGGTATCACGATGCTGTTCGGGCGCTACGGAATTATTATTCCGGTACTCGCTATTGCCGGTTCATTGGCGGCAAAAAAGACCGTGCCAACCACCGTCGGCACCTTGCCCACGCATACGCCGCTGTTCGTGATGCTGCTTATCGGCACCGTGGTTTTGGTCGGTGCGTTGACGTTCGTGCCCGCTTTGGCGTTAGGGCCGGTGGTCGAGCATTTAATCATGACTGCCGCAAAAAGTTAGAAGCTAACTATTTCGTGGTTTATATGAAATTAAGCAATAAGGGAAACAATCGATGAGCACAAAAAGTCACAAGCAACAGCTATTCAGCAGCCGGATCCTGTGGGATGCGCTAGGCGATACCCTGCGCAAACTGGCGCCTCAACAACAATGGAAAAACCCGGTGATGTTCGTGGTCTATATCGGCAGTTTGCTGACCACCGGACTCTGGCTGTGGGAATTATTTTCCGGAGATCACACGCAAACCAGCTTTATGTTTGCCGTAACTTTCTGGCTTTGGTTCACGGTGTTATTTGCCAACTTCGCGGAAAGCGTCGCAGAAGGCCGCAGTAAAGCGCAAGCGGCGTCATTGCGCAGCGCCAAGCGCGACATCATGGCGAAGAAACTGGATAAACCGAGTTACAGCACCGATTACGCCAAAGTCGCCAGCACCTCATTACGGCGCGGCGACATCATACTGATTGAAGCGGGCGACTTTGTGCCCGCCGATGGCGAAGTCATCGAAGGCGCCGCCAGTGTCGATGAGAGCGCGATCACCGGCGAAAGCGCGCCGGTCATTCGCGAATCGGGCGGCGATTTCAGTTCGGTGACCGGAGGTACGCGGGTGTTGTCCGATTGGCTGGTGGCGCGGGTTGTGGTCAATCCCGGTGAAGCCTTCCTGGACCGCATGATTGCGATGGTGGAAAGCGCATCGCGGCAAAAAACACCCAATGAAATCGCGCTGACTATTTTGCTGGTGGCATTGACGCTGATCTTCCTGCTGACCACCGTGACCCTGCTGCCGTTTTCTTTATACAGCGTGGAAATCGCCAAAGCCGGTACGCCTGTGTCGATCACCGTGCTGGTGGCGTTGCTGGTTTGTCTGATTCCTACGACTATCGGCGGTTTACTCTCTGCTATCGGCGTGGCCGGTATCGGTCGGATGATGCAGAAAAACGTTATCGCCACCTCGGGGCGGGCCATTGAAGCGGCGGGCGATGTGGATGTGTTGCTGCTGGACAAAACCGGCACGATTACCTTGGGTAACCGTCAAGCCTCGGCTTTTTTACCGATCGGCGAGACCACCGAGAAAGAGTTGGCCGATGCCGCGCAACTGGCGACGCTGGCTGATGAAACGCCGGAAGGCCGCAGCATCATTATTCTTGCCAAGCAGAAATTTGCGATTCGGGAACGAAATATTCACGAGCTAAATGCGACGTTTGTCGCCTTCAGTGCTCAAACCCGAATGAGCGGCGTCAATATCGGTGAGCGCCAGATTCGCAAAGGCGCTGCCGATGCCATCCGCGGCTATGTGGAAGCCCAGCAGGCAAAATTTCCGGAGGAAGCAACACGAATCGCCGATATTGTTGCGCGCCGCGGCAGCACGCCGCTGCTGGTTGTCGACGGCGGGCAGGTGTTAGGCGTTATTGAGCTGAAAGACACGGTCAAGGGCGGCATTAAGGAGCGTTTTGTCGAGCTGCGGAATATGGGCATTAAAACGATCATGATCACCGGCGATAACCGCTTGACTGCGGCAGCGATTGCAGCCGAGGCGGGTGTCGATGACTTTTTGGCCGAGGCGACGCCCGAAGCCAAACTCAAGCTGATCCGCGAACAACAAGCCGAAGGCCGTTTGGTGGCGATGACCGGCGACGGCACCAACGATGCCCCTGCCTTGGCTCAGGCCGATGTGGCGGTGGCGATGAATTCGGGTACGCAGGCGGCCAAGGAAGCCGGTAACATGGTCGATCTCGACTCCAACCCCACCAAGCTGATCGAAATCGTTGAAACCGGCAAACAAATGCTGATGACGCGCGGCGCGTTGACCACGTTTAGTCTGGCTAACGACTTGGCCAAGTATTTCGCCATCGTTCCTGCCGCGTTTGCCAGCACTTATCCGCAACTTGGCGCGCTTAATATCATGGGGCTTAGCAGCCCGGACAACGCGATACTTTCGGCGGTTATTTTTAACGCGTTGATTATCGTCGCCTTGATTCCATTGGCCTTGAAAGGCGTGACTTATCGGCCGCAAAGCGCGGAAGCACTGCTGCGCAATAACTTGCTGGTTTACGGTGTCGGCGGCGTCATAGTGCCGTTTATAGGCATTAAGCTGATCGATCTTGGCTTAACTGCGTTATCGTTTTAATTAAAGAACAAGAAAAGGAGTCATCAATGACCAACCACATCAAACCTGCAATACTCATGCTATTGTTCTTTACGGTGCTGACCGGCGTCGCCTATCCATTGGCCGTCACGTTCATTGCACAAATCGTCTTCCCCAGCCAGGCAAACGGCAGTTTGCTCGGCAGTGACGAGCAGCCGGTCGGTTCCGAATTAATCGGTCAAGCATTTAGTCGCCCCGAGTATTTTTGGGGACGGCCTTCAGCGACTTCGCCCGCTCCCTATAACGGCGGAGCATCCAGCGGTTCCAAT
>JALNYY010000148.1 GCA_023229605.1 Methylobacter sp. | reverse complement strand
AACTCTCCCGGTTGGCCCGCCTAAATAAAGCCATGGACAAGGATCTACCGGAAGAAGGCGATGCACTTATAAGCCGGGCTTGGGAAGCATACCGCCATGGCTCGCTGACGACCGCCTGCGAACTGTTTGAGCGCGCGCAAAACCTTCCTGAAGCAAGGCGGGAGGCCTTGCGCGGGCTTGCCCATTGCTTCCTGCAAATAGGCAATTATCAGGAAGCCATAGACCTTTTCACCTGGCTCATCCAAAAAGGGGAGGAACCGGAACAAAACCGCACCCGCCTAGTGGAATCCCTGTTCAAAGCGGGCAAGCTCGAATCCGCGTTGGAAGAGGCGCACCATTTGGACGAGGCCCAAGCACTACAATGGAGAAGACTCATTTCCAAACGCCAACAGGAAATCGAAACAGCGCGCATCCGGAAACGCTATGACCCGGAAAAACCGGAGGAGTTCGTGCAAAAGTACCGGGACTACCTTGACCGGTGCCTCCTGACTGAGACCTTCCTCACTGCCGCTAAAGACATGGCGCCGTCAAAAAATGAAACCGCCGCGCGCCTATACAACCAGTTGCTGGACGCCTGCGACGGACGATGGGATGTGAAGCTTTCTGCTTACATGGGGTTGATGAAAATCCTACCTCCTGAAACGATGCGCCACCGTATCGGCCAAGAGCTGGAACGGATAAACCTGCCGTCAGGCTACCGCGAAAAATTGCTCGCCGGACTGGCGCAGGGCACCCCTCAAAAACAATAGTTCCGTAAGATGCGGCAGACAAAGCAAACCGCATCCTGCGACTAGACCACTGCATCGAAACAACATGAACATCAAGGATCGTCCAGAAAAAGCACAAGGGAAATTTGCCGGCCATCTGACGGGCATTGTAATCAATTTGGCGGCCGCCACATTCGTCGATGCACTCATAGCCGGGTAGGGCGCGCGATGCCCCTCCCTACTCGTCCAGACCAGCCGCTATAAGTTCATCGTGCAACTTCCAACATCCCGTCCTTATTGAAGCTATATTTTTGGTCTAACCAGCCTTTTCCCAGCAAGATCAGGACACTGTCATAATAATGGTCTGGTTTGTTTGATGGGGCGCGATCCGTTCCCAACGTCTTTACCAATTCAGTTAGCCTTGAAGGATTATCCACACTGGCTAAAAACGGCAACACCGCCGCGAGAAAACCCAGCGGTTTGTAACCTGTCTGCATTTTTGTTTTGGTGTCGTATTGCTCAGCAACGTAACCATCGGTTTCAACAACCCTCAACATAGGTTCAAAGTGCGCCATCAACCCGGGCTTGTCCTGATCATCATGACTCAACATGCCCAGCCAAAGATAGACGCGGATGGCATTATAGCCGCCGACCTTGCCGTCATTGGCGTCGGGGCTCACATGGCCGTTATCGTCAAGGACGGCCCATTCCGGGCTGAATCCTTGCGGGGCCGATTGTTTCAGGAATTTTACCGAATTTTGGGCAATCTCCTGCCAGGGCATACTGGGGTAGATACCGGCGAACCGTTTTAAAATTTGTACCGGCAAGTAACTCGGGTTCAAGCGCCAAGAATGCTCTGTTATTTGGAAGCCTTTTAATCCCGGCACAATCATCCAACCATAATGGGGCACTTGCACCGCTTCTTCACTGAGGATCCGCATCGCCATGAAATAGCCTAACGACTGGTAGCGGTAATCCCCCCATAGCCGCCCCGCCTCAACAAGTGCATAGGCAATCCATAAGTCGGAATCCGACGCCGAGTTGTTGTCCAGCACCCCATATTGCCGGGTTTCTGTATTTAGGCCCCATTGCCATGCGGGCAAATTCGCGGTCAAATCATTGGCGGCCAAATTAGCCTCCGTCCAATGCAGCAACAGCTCAAACGTTTCCTTATCATTGGCGATCAAAGCGAACAATAATGCATATGACTGGCCTTCAGAAGTGGTGACCATTTGCGGGCTGCTGCCGTCAACCACCCGGCCTTCCGGGGAAATATAAACAGCCTTGAACTGCTCCCAATCTTTCCATGGTTCGCCGGCTTGGGCGCAAATTGAAATAACCGTTAATACAACTATCGATAATATTTTCATAAAGCCTGACCATCATTGCGCCGCAAGCGCAAACGGACAATATATTTAACCAGCTTCCACAACACCAGCAGTAACAATACAATTGTCAATAAGGCTAATGACCTAAGCAGGATAGGCCTATCGGACAATTCAAACCAAATTAACTTAATGATGGGCAAATGCCCGACGTAATAAGTTTCACCTATCTGGAAGCTATTAATGACGTCGCCTTTGAACAAAGACACCGTACCCAATATGTCGTTGGAGTTCTTCGACAGAGACGAGGTAATTTTCTTAAACATCGAAGGTTTCGAAGCAACTAACGCGACCACGCTTCTATTCTCCCGCCAAGGCGATTCAAAACCAATCAGCGCGCCAATATCGCCTTCATTATTAAACTCAATCTGTTTGAACGCTTCCCGGCCCAGTTTTATCTGGCCAGGTTGGAATAAGGTGATGTAGTCGGTTTGGCGGATGGGCTTATTAATTGATTTTTTAACCTTGGACACCATCACATTGAACAATTTGTTCCGGTCGGCTTCCTGCATAATGTTGGCCGCCATATAACCAATCACTAAAATATCTTTGTCCTCAATGCCGTCAAAAGGGGCTGAATCTACCACGATAAATTTTGTCGCCGGCAGTCCGGTTGAAGCACCAAACGAACCCAACACATCCAAGTAGGCTTCAAGCTCACTGACGGAGGCATTTTTATCGATAATAATGGCGGTGTCGGCCAAATCGGCCAAACGGGTAAAAGGAAAACCGACATTGGCAAACGCTTTTAAATCGGGCATGGCCAGGTAATGGGGAAAACCGGTCAAGTCAATGGTCGAATCCGCATCGATTTCGCCGAACATATAGTTGGCCGTTAAGTCCCTACAATCGCCGCTATCCGGCTTGGTGAACGCATATTCAAATTGCAGCTTGTTTTTTCCGCTCAACCAGGACCCCGGAACCAGCACTTGATTTTCCACGCCAAAAATCAAGTCATCGACCACCGGGATCCGGAATGAGCCACGGTCCGAGCCTTCGTTAATCCCTTTTTCGCTTAAATGGAAACCCTCTACGAACAGGTCATTGACCAATACGGACAATTGGGAGTCATCCTCTTTATCGGGGGGCGAGTAACGGTATTTAACTTTCAGTGGGAAGCCGCGGCTCCGCCACATAAACAGGTCAGGCGGAATATTAAAATTCACTAATATCTGGCGCGGCGTCCGTCCTTGGGCTTGTAATTGGGTCGGTGAATCGACCAGTTCGCCTAATTTGACTTCCCGGTTGGTCGGTATCCAATTCGGTGCGTCGTAAGGCTCCCTAGGCAAAATATCCTTAACCTGGGTGATTTCTGCAAATGAACCGGCCAAAACCGCCGAACCGTTGGACAAGCCTTCCATCGCCTTGCGTAAATCCTGCTTATCGCGCCCCAGCACCAATAATAATTTAACGAACGCATTTTGCGGATGGGTGATCAATTGGATAGTCGGCGCATTGACGCGCGGCAAATCTTTCAAAAAATCAGGGCGCTTGTCATTTGTCGCAAACACAATGCCGTGCTTTTTAGGCAGCGAATTTACGTAGACAGGAAAAGTGATGCCCCGCCATTTGGCCAAGCTGCCTAAATACGACGCGGCAATGCCCGCCGCTTCCAAGGTCTCCTCTTGGGCATGCTCAGGAAAAACAAACGGCACTTCCACCGACAGAAAATCGTTCATGTCAAAGAAGGGTTTCGGAAAAAATGAAAAATCATTTTTTAACGGCAGGGGCTGCGCCCTCAACACGACTTGGCTCTTGTTGCTGATATCCAGCCACATGCTCGCTTGCGCTTTGGTTGCGCAACGCATTTCCCGAAAAGCAATCAATTCAAAGGTGACTTCGTTGTAATTGGCCATGAACAGCGGGTCGAAATTTACCGTATGTTTCACCGGGGTACCGGCCTTACTGTGCTCAACAGGCAGATACCCGGCAATTTCGTTGTTTAAAAGTACGCGTACTTGGGAAATTTCATTCGCCAGCGAGGGCGAATAAGTGTAAATCACATCAATCCTGGCCGCCGTGACCAACTCATCAAGCCGGGAACCGAAGCCAAACGAAGAATGGGCTAAATTGCCCTGCAATTTGATCGATGATGACAAACCTAATTGTTCAAACGTCAAAGCGTCGTCTTTAATTGGCGGACTCTCGGCTTTATAAGGCGCGTTACCTGCAAAGAAATCCCGTTGGGCGCAAAAACTTTGTTCCGCAAAGAGCAATAGTGAAGAACAAAGCAAGGCCAAAAATGCAACTTTAGCGCGACCTTTAGCTATGAGGGGTGATTGAATTTTAAGCGTGCTCATGTTGGATAGGTTCATCTTTAATATTTTTAGGCAGCAACGTTTTGGCAAACCCCAGGAACGCCCCTAAAAACAAAAAAGGCTTAGTAATAAATTTCGGTGACATCCTTGCCAGAACGATATAACCCTGAAGACTGGCCACGACCATTGCGTTTAAACCGGACAAAGCTTCATCCTGGGAGTTATTGTGATGTTTTGGCGTCCAGGCATAAGTGCATTGGACATACTCTCGCTGCTGTTGCATCGTTAAATTTTCTAATAAAACATCCAAAGCACCTTGGTTGATATTAGCGACCCGCGCAGGAAATACAAACTCCCTATCGGCACGCCTAATTGACACATAAATTCTTTCATTTTTTTCAATTGCCGCCGTTTTTGCATTAATGCGCAGGCCAAGCCCGGAATCCGAATAATCCTCCAGCACCGCGCCAATTAAGCGCCCGGATGCGTTTTTTATGATGGCCTCAGCACTGTCTGGGATGCGCTGTTGCAACAGCTTCCGTTGGTTTTCTTGCGTTGCGCTTAACGCCGCTCCCAAAAACATTAAATTATAGGCCACCCATGCCAAATAAAGCAGCACCATAGCCTGTTCATCAGCCGGGCCGAGAAAAAAACGCAGCCCAGCAAAAACAGCTCCCAGAAAATTCAGGCCAATTAGGGATAGATAAGGTTTAGACCGGGCAAGGTCAAAAGCGCCGCTTTTAACCGTTGCATTGGCGGAACCTAATTTAAGGCCAAGCAACCCGGCTATAGCCGGGCGGATGGCATACAACGCCAAAACGGTTTCGTAAACGCCCCCAGACATTGAATACCGGCGCCTTCCATGTAGGTACGAAAGGGCGGTGCTTGCGAGCACAACGGTGGGAAGCGCGTACACCACAATTTCACCGGCTGGCGCATAGATCAAATGGCTGTGCCCCAATAAAAAACCTAATGGCGCCAATAAAAAAATCAAACGCGGAATACCGTCCAGCAAATGCAGCATCGCACTGGCATACCCCAAACGTTGCGTTATGCTCAACCCGGCCCACAATAAAGGCTTATCTAAGCGGAAAATTTGCGCCATAGCATACGCCCAACGTTGTCGCCGTCCGATTTGCGCCGACAACGTTTCTGGGACTAAGCTGGCCACCTGTATCGGATTAATGGAGGCGGAACCATAGCCTTTGCGGTGCAAGCGCAATGTCATGCGCGCATTTTCTGCAATTATTCCGGCAGCAAGCCCGCCCACTTCAAGCAATGGCACCCGCTTTAAAACCAGGCATGAACCGCCGATAAAAGATGCGACCGATAAGCCGTTATCCTCATTATAAATATTTTTAAGGGGATAAAAACCACGGGCTGCTTGGATAAGCGCGAGTTTTTCATCTGCTAAAAAACACCCCATGGACAGCTGTAAAAAAGACTGTACCGGAACATCTCCGCAAGCAAAAACGGCTATATAATCACCGTTTGTTGCGGCCAATGCATGGTTGATGGCGGCTTCTTTTGTGTCAAAGCCGTCCTCGCGCCTAATGTAGCCGGCGCCCATTTGCACGGCAAATTCCTGGATGGATGGGCGCTTGCCACCATCAATAATGTAGACATTAAGCCTGTCGCCCGGCCAGTCAATACTCAACGCGGCAAGCGTTGTCAACTTAACAAGATTGAAATCGTCATGATAAGCCGGGATGAAAATGTCCACGCTAGGCCATAGGGCCGGGTCAGCAGGAAGTGCTGCCGGTTGTCGGCGTAATGGCCATACCAGCTGAAAAAAACCAAGCAATAACACCAAGCCCATATAGGTTTCGGCGCCAATTAACATGACGCCCAAAAATAAATCACTGCCGCTGTCGACATCTAATGTGGATGTATAGCGCCACCATAAATAGCGTGCCGTTACCGCCAATGACAAAGCAACCAGGATCAAGCGCGCCCATTCCCCGCCAGCCGCGCGTGCCGTCATGGCAACCAGACATAACGTCAAAATAAAAGCGGTTTGCGTGGGCATGTCAAACGGCGCCACAATACAAAACATAGCCAGCAATGCAATGCCGTATAGATAAAACTTCGGCGCGAATTGGCCGCTGCCAATTCCGGCCAAAAATTCAATGTTGTTGCGGATAAAGCTGACTGTTTTGCTGATGCCCGCAAAAGGGAGCAACACAATACATTTTGCAAAGCCACATAAGCGCCAAAACAGGTTGAGATAACAAGAAATTGTGCGCTGCGCCGTTTTTGTTTGGATAACCAACAGCCAAACCGACTGCACCACGAAGCGTAGCGCATCCGCCCCTGCCGGTCTTGCCCATGTGACCTGGGGATAGAATTTTTTCAAGGCCAAGGCCACATCAGTACCGCGTGCTTGTTGGAAAAAAACCAAGAAAAACACGAAGATAAACATGCCGGCCAATGTGCCCCCAAACCGTTGTTTGCCGTCAAAAAGCGTCCTTTTAAAAGCCGCCCAATCGTCCCGCACTATCGTCGGCTGGAATACAAAGGAAAGCAATAGCTCATCCCATGGCATGTCCGGCCCTTTATAAAAGGCCTTTACCTCCACCATTATTCTGCCCCCGAACGCCCGAAATGCCCCATCAACCACACTGCAACCGCCCTAAATTCTTGCGCGGAAGCGGATTCCGGCGCATAGGCGTTCAATGTTGTTTGGTGGGCAAAGGCCTCTTTGACATGCTCATCAAAGTGGATATTCACCGGCAGCCGTTTTTTTGCCAGCTGGCGCTTAAAAATTAATGCCATTTCCTGGTCGATTTCGCTGCCTAACATCAACTTATTCACAACATATAACGCCTTATTGTCCAACCCGGCATCACCATGGAAATAAGCTGATTGCATTGACCCCATCAATTGGGCTAAACAGGCAACGCTGGGCTCCAATACCCGCAGGATAATGTGGGCCGCCTGCAAAGCCTGCCGGCTTAAGGTATTCAACTCACTGGGGACATTTAACAAAACCCAGGCTTCATCAGGCAAAACCAGCGCCCCTAAATAATTGGCCAAGCCATTTTCCTGCAAGCCTTCGGCCATCAGGTTTTGATATTTTTGCCCGTCAAGCTGGCCGAAAGGCAGGAAGTGTATGCCCTGTTCGCATAAGAAGGCCGCCTCATGCCATGCTTTTCCTTCACACATATTGGCCGCCCAGCCGCCACCCTCTTGCCAATCCATATTAAAATGCAAGCGCAACATATTATTGGGGTTTAAATCAAAAACCACTATGTCTTGGTTAAGCTCACGCAGCATCCGCGCGACATTGGCAACGAATGTGGACGCGCCCACACCCGCATGTAGGCCTTGGATAGACAAAATACGCATCAAGTTGCTTTATCGGCTTGGTTAACCGGAAGCACGGCGTTATTTGCTAAGATTTGATTGACCAACGGCCATTTTTTCTTAATTTTCACAATGGCTTCATTCTCTTCAACTTCGATATAGCTGTCCGTCGAAATGGCAACCGCTGCATATAACCGGCCCACATCACTTTTATCATCCCCCATGCCCATGTCCCCGTTTAACCGTCACTCGTTGTATTTGACCCATTCGCTATCGTCGAACGAATAATAATAGTTTGTGTTGTATTGCATGACCGTTGAACCTTCATTCTCTGAAAGCCAGGAAGTTTCAGGGATATTACTGAGCAATGTTTCAGGATCAAACTCATTTTTACCGTACACATCCTGTTCAAGCAGTTGCTTGACGAGGTGGGCAATTGCCAAGAAACTGCTTGGCTGGGCGACATGCTTTTGTTCGCCAATACGTTGCATGTTATTGCCAATCACCTTCAAACCTACCGGCACATTGGTCACTCGAGGGCTGGGCAATTCGCGCATTCCGGAAATCTGCATTTTGTCCCCGCGGATATTTGCGCCATGTTCCGGGACAAACAACACAACAATCGGGCGGTTTGCCTTTTTCAATCCATCCAATACCGCATACATATCATCGAGCAATGTAACCAATCTTTGCTCATAGGTTTCGGATGCTTTCAGTTGTTTGCTTTCTTGGAGGCGGACACCGTCATGCAAGCTGATCGTATTGTAGAAAGTGAATTTCTTGTTTTCCTTTTGTTGCTCCCGATCCTGCAACCACTTCGAAAAAATGTCAGCGTCACGATAAATCTTTGAATTATCGAAGTTTAACAAGTAAGGGCTTAAGTTATATTGGATAGGGAGAGCATCCATTCCGCCTTTGTCTTTAATTAAAGACAAGAAGTTGTCAAACATACCGTCATGGTTCAGCATCAACTCAATATCAAAACCGGCGCTTTTTAGACCTTCCAGTAGTGAACATTGCGGATCCAAATTGCTGGTCAACAGCTCTGTGTGCCGTTTTTGCCCGCAGTTTGCCTGAAGTAAACGGATAATTGCCGGGCCGCTATACGACGAGACAGAATTAAAACGGTCAAAAACAATATCAAACTCTTTAAATAACTTATGGTTTTCTTGTTTGTAATATTTAACGTCATCCCACGCCAGTGAGCAAATGCTTAGCACTAAAACATCGAATGTGTTTTTAACTTGCGTTTCTTTATTAAAAGTTAGTTTTAACGCGGATTGTTTTGCAAAAAAATCGTTTTTATATTTGTTTAGCTGTTCAATTAATGTGCTTCCTGATGCTTCAACCGTATTCATTTCAGCCGCCGCCACATTATCAACGGCCTTATTGGCCTGAGGCAGCGACAAGTTGCTATTAACCAATTGCAAATAAACGATGGCGCCCACCACCAATACGCTAACCCGCAGTATTTTATAGAACAAGAAATAAAACACCGTGGTTACAAACAATATCAGCACAAAATTTAACGACACAAAACGCGCCGCCAATTCAAATAAATAACTGGCGTCAAATTCAGCCAGTTGTTCTGATTGGGCCAGCGCCCGCGATAAAGGCGGAAAATAAGAATCGTCATAAAACAAATAAGCGCCCAAGGGAATGGCTATCAGTTGCTGCAAGACCGATTGCCACTTATGCCGGGTAGGAAGCGCCAAAAACGCCACAAGCGCCAAGTTCCGCAAGTAGTTGAATTCAATTACCCCGTTAACAAACAAAATTAATTTGAGAATGAAATAAATATTCCATACCCCCAAACCGGCTTCGCTTAGGTTCATTTGTCCTTCCAGCCGTTATTGCCAAAGAAATGCATAAAATCGACAGTTTTTAGTATATTAGGTTTCGGCATCATTCCGGCGGCCAGTTTAACAAGAGCGCGCCATAAATCCTTGATGGCCAAACCAATGCCAACCCCCGTCAAAAGTGAAACCATTACGGTAATAGTAAAATCGCTGATGTTCATGTTAGCTGGGCTTTAATTTTAATGGTGCGGGTACGGCCGCCCTTCTGGGCTTCTTATTGTTATCCGGTGGTGCTTCATTAACCAAGTCCATTGGTTTTTTTTGAGACAAACTATAATCGTTGCCTAGCACTGGGATGTTTTTTATTTCATGTATTATTTCATCCGAATTACAAAACACTTCTTGTCCTAAAAACAAATCTTCCATCGGCAAGCTGAATAAATGCGCCAAAACTTGCTGTAATTCTGACTGCCCACATTGAAACAAAAATAAATACAAATAATCTTTGGCAAAAGTGAATATATCGCCAGTCCGTTTAATTTTTAATAACCCTGCTATTTCTTCAACAGGTATTGCGCTATTGAGCGTCAGTTTTATCAACGAAGCGTCAATTTCCAGCCGTTGCGCCGAACCGGCCAACGAAATGGTC
>JALNYY010000147.1 GCA_023229605.1 Methylobacter sp. | reverse complement strand
GCGTCCGTTATAACGGCCTGTTTCCGCAAGGATAAAAACCTATGCAATTTTCTCCTTTCTCTATCTCGCGTTTGCCGCGCATTATTTACGGCAGCGGCCGTATCGACGAACTCCCGGCGCTGGCCGCGGCCTATGGCCGCACCGCCTTGTTGGTGACCGGCAAACAGTCATTCTGCTCGACACCGCGCTGGCAGTCTTTCACCCAGTCGCTGGAAAGCAAAGGAATCAACTGGCTGCATTTCACCGTCTCCGGCGAACCGTCGCCGACGCTGGTAGATCAAGCGGTCAGCCGGTTTCGCGGCGAATCGATAGCCGTGGTTATCGCGATCGGCGGCGGCAGCGTGCTCGATGCCGCCAAAGCGATAGCGGGGCTTTTGCCGCACGGCAATTCGGTCATGGATCACCTCGAAGGCGTCGGCAAGAACGCTCCGTATCACGGCCCCAGCACGCCGTTTATTGCCGTCCCCACCACGGCAGGAACCGGCAGCGAGGCGACCAAAAATTCGGTGCTGAGCGTACAAGGCCCGGACGGCTTCAAGAAATCCTTCCGCGATGAGTGCTTAATCCCCGAATACGCCGTAATCGATCCCGATTTGTTAGCGAGCTGTCCCCGCGAACTGGTCGCAGCCGACGGCATGGATGCGTTCACCCAGCTGTTGGAATCCTACGTCTCTCTGAAAGCCAACCCGTTTATCGACGCGCTGGCCTGGAGCGGCATGAACGCCGTGAAGGAAGGTTTTTTTGCCGCCTGGGAAGGCAACGAGCCGGCTGCCGCTCAGGGCCGCGGCGCTATGGCTTACGCGGCCTTGCTGTCCGGCATTACCCTGGCCCAAGTCGGCCTGGGCTCGGTGCATGGCTTGGCCTCGCCGTTGGGCGCTTACTTTCCTATCCCGCACGGCGTGGTCTGCGGTACGTTGGTATCCGCCGCGACCGAGGTCAATATCAATGCCATGCAACACCGCGAGCCGGAAAATCCGGCCTTGGCCAAATATGCGCAAGTAGGGCGGTTACTGACCGGCCTGGATGAGCTAGATGATGCTGCGGCGCGTTCTTCATTAATCGCCCTGCTGGCCGAGTGGAGCGAGCGGCTGCAACTGCCGCGACTTAATGGCTATGGGATTAGTGTGGTGGATTTCCCGATGATTGTCGCCAATAGTCGCGGCAGTAGTATGCAGACCAATCCGATTGTGCTGACAGATAAGGAGATTAATGGCATTTTGGTGGAGCGGCTTTAAATTATGATTTTTGCCGTTGTCATGTTTATTAAGGTGTCGCTAGCGCGACGGTTGATTGAATCGAGGTCTCGCCCCCGAGGGCGAGATACTTTTCTTTGCTCCGCCAAAGAAAAGTATCCAAAAGAAAGGCGGCCCGGTTGCCGCTTATCTCCTGCGTTCCTCGCTTTCGCCGGGGGTTGACGAAAGGGGCTCCTGCCCCTTCACCAACGTGCGGCCTCCCTGCCGCACCCCTAACGGGCTGCTCACTCGGCACATCCCTGTGCCTCGCCCTTCGGGTGCTGCGCATGCAAATCGGCTATCCGGCCGATTTGTCCCGCCGAAAGCTCCGGTACTCGGCGCGGCATACGGGATTCAGTCCGTGCCACCGGCTGATTTTCTTCGTTACTGCACGGTACTCATTGTTTACAGCAGCATTTAAAAGCACGTCATTCCGGCAAGGATTGCCGGAATCCAGAGCACAGGAATGTGAATCTGTCCGTTGGTCTTCACCGACAAGCAGGATGTGCTGAACAAAGTGAAGCGCATCTTTCGCGATTGATGCGCTTCGTACCTCAGCACATCCTACGCATTTACAATTGTTAAGCATTTATAATTGTCGAACTTCAAAACCAAAATACCTTAAAACCTTTGTTGTTCTTCCATTAATAACTGGCAGATTTTCCCTGTTTATCCAACCGACTAACTCCTGAACATTAGCTTGCCCGAATTCATTCAATTTATAGTCGCTGTTAAATATAAGATCTGCCATTCTTTTAATTATTTCCCCTTTTCCATACAAAAGGTGGCTTAAACTCTCTTTTACTCTTTTTACATCGTTGTTTTTTATAAAGGTGTTTTTCAATGACTATAACCCCCCTTTATAAAACCTGAGCCGGTCATGAAACGAATGAAGGACAACTAAAGCATCCACAATCTCTTCTATAGTTGCACTTTCTATAGACTCAGGAGATCCAAACACTCTTGTAATTAAAGGATAGTTAATGGGCACAATTTGATCTTCAAAATGTTGCCATTTGGTCTGATGCCACTCATTAACCAAAGAAACTAGCAATTCTCGCGAGTGTTCTCCCCATCCAATTGGCTTTTCTCTCCAGCTTTCCTGAGTTGCATGTAAGTCTCTAACAAAACTAAAAAATGAATCTATTTCCATTCTTAGCGGAATCCGCGATTCATCAATTTTTCTTCCATGTTTAACGTATTCATTTTGTATATAGCTAAATGCAGAAACCGCTTCTTGGTACGACTTTCTGTAAGAATCTAGGAAAATCGATTCCTTTGTATGTTTTTTCTTGCCTCTATTTATATTCGAAAATACAACATCTCCAATTTCCTTGTTAACTTCATCTTCTATCTGTTCTATCTTTGAAATAGCTTCTTTGTTTTTGTTATATATCGTTTCATATTTAAGAATCGATTCCTCTGTTAGAACCGCTGACTCATTCCAATAATCTAAGAACAAATTACTTAATTCGGTAAAACGCGGATCTTCGCTGTCTATTTCAACAACTACTTCTTGATTGGTTAATATTGCACTTTTTGTCAGATTAGCAGAGCCTACTAAAGCTACCTTATCACCAAAAATATACAATTTAGGATGAAATGAGCTGTTTGTATAAAATCTAGCCTCTACTTTTTTATTGCCTAAAATGGCTCTTAGGGCTTTTGGACTAGTTGGATATCCCAGACGAACCACTATCCGAACATGACAATTTCGATCAGTTAATTCCTTTACTACATCTGACTCTGTAAAAAACGCAGACGCGACAAAGATATTTTCACCCTCTTGAGCGCTTGCAAAAATCCCATTTTGCACAAAATCGCGTTCAATATTGCGATTTGTATATAGACCTTTCATTGTATTTCCTTTCAAAACCTAACGTTAAGTAGACACCTCAGCAGGTGTATATCAATTTTCAATCACAGATGTACAACGCAACTCCTGTGATCCGTTAGTCAAAATACCCAAGCGGGGCGGTATTTACAACCCCGCTCTTAACGTTTAGATCAGTACAACACGCCCTAACCGGAGCAGTTCTAATCAACAGATTCTGTCAGCACTTTCACATATCTATGTTCTGGATTCGCTACGCGCTCTAACGAGTCCGGCAATCCCTGCCGAAACGACGTGTTTCTAAAGATTTGTGCACAACCACAAGCACCGTATACGAACGAAGAAGCCCGGCCTGTGGTAGGACTGAATCCCGTATGCCGCGCCGAGTACCGGAGCTTTCGCCGGGATCAGCCCGTGAGGGGTGCGGCAGGGATGCCGCACGTTGACGAAGGGGCAGGAGCCCCTTTCGTCAACCCCCGGTGAAAGTGAGGAACGCAGGAATTAAGCGGCAACCGGGTCGCCTTTTCTTTGGATACTTTCTTTTGGCGACGCAAAAGAAAGTATCTCGCCTTCGGGTGCGAGAACCCGATTCAATCAACCGTCGCGCTAGCGACACATTTTTCTCGTTCCCACGCGCTGCGTGGGAATGCGGTTTAAGGCGCGCTGCGCCGCGAATCACACACAGACGCCACCCTGCAACGCTTGCATGATCTCTAACTCTGGAATATCTCCAATGCCTGTTTTAAACCCTCACCCTCGTTTTACTTGGCGCAGCGCGCCCTGGACTGCATTCCCACGCGGCGCGTGGGAACGAGGATGTGGTGCGAATGAGGAGATAGTGCTTGCAGTCCAAGCGCATTGCGCCCCGAATCACAACCAGTCCTTAAAAACAGGAATCAACCCGGCAACTCCCGCATAATCCCTAGCACTGGAATACCGCCAATGTTCAGCTTCATCGACATACCCCCGTTTCACCGGGTTCTGATGGATATACTCCAGCTTCTGCCGAAACACCTGTTCATTCTCGATAAGCTGCGGATGCGATCCCTCTTCCCAGCATTGGTAATCCCGGTCCTCGCGTTTGTATTCCTTGCGGAAAAACGCCAGTTGCTGCAACAAGCGCTCGGCGCGGCATTCTTTCAGGTGGTCGATCAGTTTGCGGGCGGTGTAGGATTTGAAGCGCGGCAATTCCGCAGTCAGATTCTCAGCTTGTACGATCATATGGAGGTGATTTTCCAGGATGACGTAGCCGTATATTTTCCAGCCGTGTTCTTCTTGCCGGTATCGTAGTGCCTCCAAAATGATGCCTACGGTTTGCGGTCGGGTGAATAGCGGTATCCAGTTCAACACGGTGCAGGTTAAAAAATGCGGGGCTTGTTCATGGCAGATTCTATAGCGGCTACGGCCCACGGTGTTAGTCCTCGGGGCGCAGCGCGCCCTGAACTGCATTCCCACGCGGCGCGTGGGAACGAGGAGTAGTGTCTGGAAACGGAGAATCATATAACTCCCAATGCTGATTGCGTATTAACACTAGACACTGTCGCAGCTCTTGCTCCAACGCCCTATCAGCACTCAAAAACGGACTAAACTCACGCAGTTGCTCAACAGTCTTCCGCAATGCCGCGCTTAGCGCCTCCACATTGCCCCGCAACTCCACGCCCTGAACAACAGCAAGCAACACAGCCACCGCAACCTGCTCGGTCAACTCCAAAATACGGATGCAATCTCTGGCGGCGATCGTGCCCATGCTGACCTTGTCCTGATTATGGCATTCGGTGGAACGGGAAAACACGCTGGCGGGCATGGTCAATTTAAGCGCTTCAGCGGTCCAGGCGGACACCGCTATTTGCAAGGCCTTGAAGCCGTGGTTCAACACCGCTTGCTCGCCGGTAGAGCCGGAAAGATTGGCGGGCAGGCCGTGGTTGAATTTGGGGTCCATCAACTGCGCCATTTGCCGGTCCATTAAATCGGCCAGATTGGCTACGGCGGTCTTCAGGCTGTCCATCGCAAAGGCGATATGGCCGCCGTAAAAATGGCCGCCATGCAGGACGTGCTCGCCTTCGGCATCGATGATCGGGTTATCGTTGGCGCTGTTTAATTCGTTTTCGATAAACTGCCGCAGCCACGGCAATGAATCTTCCAGCACGCCGATGATATGCGGCGCGCAGCGCAACGAATAGCGATCCTGCAAGCGGGTATCGTGGCGCGGCGCGCTACGCTGCAACTGCAAATCCGAACGTATCCGCCCGGCGACGCTGTTTTGGCCGGGGTGCGGCTTGACCGAAAACAGCTTTTCGTCAAAGTGGTAGGCATTGCCTTTTAAGGCGACCGAAGCCAAACTAGTGATCCGCGTAGCCAACCGGGATAAATATTCGGCTCTTTGGTAGGCCAGACAGGCGATGCCGGTCATCGCGGCTGTGCCGTTCATAATCGCCAGGCCTTCTTTGGGTTTTAAGGTCAGCGCTTCGATATTGAGTTCCGCAAAAACCGTTTGCGTCGGCTGACGCTGCCCCTGATACAGCACGTCACGCTCCCCGGCCAGTACGGCGGCGACATAGGATAACGGCGTCAAATCGCCGCTGGCGCCGACCGAGCCTTCCTGCGGGATCAACGGCAGGATGTCCTGCTTTAATAATTCAGCCAACTGCTTCAATAGCTTGTAGCGGACGCCCGAGTAACCGCGGGCCAGACTGGTCAGGCGCGCGGCCAGTATGGCCCGTGTTTGCACGGCGTCAAAATGATCGCCCAGGCCGCAGCCGTGGAACGTGTACAGATGCTTGGGCAGTTGTTCGACCAGATTAAGCGGGATGGACACCGTGCAGGACTCGCCGTAGCCGGTGGTTACGCCGTAAACAAAGCCTTCTTCCTTTAATAAGGTATCGATAAACCGGGCGCCTTTGTTGATGCGCTCAATAAATTTCGGCTGCCTGCCTAACTCAACCTGCGCTTGTTGGTTGGCTATTTGGCAAATAGACTCAATCGTCAACGCCTGCCCATCAAAAACCACGGTATTCTTACTGTTCATCGCTTTCTTTATCAATCAATTGCCAAAAATCAAAAAAGTTAAACCACTGTAACGGTTCCATTAAGCAATAATGCTCCAGTCGCCGGGCATAGCTTTGTATGGTTTGCTGTATGGCATGCTCGCGGTTCTTTCTGGGAAACGTCAACAGTTCGCTGAAATGTTCAAAATAGATCGCCTGCCTGCCCTGCTGTTTCAGGCAAAACAAGGTGTAAACCGGGCATTTAAGCAGCGAGGCCAGGATAAACGGACCTTGCGGAAACAACGCATCGGCGCCCAGAAACTCGGCCCGGCTCACGCGCGGGTGCGGGCTTACCGGCGTCCGGTCCGCGGCAATGATGACCAGTTCGCCGTTGTCGATTTTATCGCTCAGCAGCATTGACGTGGCGGCGCTGATGTCGGTCACCTGGATCAGGTTTAAGCCGCTGTTCTCGTTGGTTTGCTTCAGCAGGCGATTGAATTTTTCGGCGTGTTTGGTGTGTACCAGCACGTTGATGCGAGGCGCGCCATCCATATCCGCAATCACCCGGCAGACTTCAAGATTGCCCAGATGAGAACCCAGCAGGATTGCGCCCTTGCCGGTCTTGATTTGAGCCAGCAATTCGCCGCGCCCTACATAATCCACATCTGCCAGCGTCAACGCGCCGGACCAGGCCGCCAATTTGTCGATAATGGCATTTGCGAAACTGATGAAATGCCGGTAGCTGTCAGAAAGATTTCCGCTCAAATTCGATGCTGGCGAGAACTGCGCCATGCGCTTTAAATAAGCCTGACTGGCCGCCCTGCCCGGCTTGTTCGCCAGCCAGTAATAACTGACGACCGGATATAAAAACCACTGCAACGCGCTACGCCCCAGCAGCAGGTAAACGCGCAGCAAGAAACGCATGCCCCGGATCATGCTCCATTCGCCCATCTCCGACCAATGCGAAGATTTGCTCATCTATAGCGCCTGCCCAGCAGTTGCGGGATGCGCGGCAACATGCCGAAAAACAGCTTGGCGTGGGTTTTCGAGATCCTCAGGTTATCTTGCCATAATTTGAAATGCGATACGCCGTCGTAAGGATAACGCACGCGCGTCGGTATATTGATCACGTCTACGCCTTGCCAGTACAGGCGCACCAGGATGTCGATGTCAAAATCCATACGCTCGGCTATCTGAGTGGTGCGCGTTAGTTTTGCCGCCGCAGCCAAGGGATACACACGGAAACCGCACATGCTGTCTTCAATCGCAAACGACAAGGTGTTGATCCATACCCACAGGTTGGCGATAGTGCGGCCGTAAACCCGGCTCTTCGGCGCGGTTTGATCGAACAGCGGCCGGCCTAAAATCAGCGCATCAGGATGCCGCTTTCCGGCCTCGACAAACGCCGGAATATCGTTCACGTCGTGCTGTCCGTCAGCATCGATCTGGATTGCATGGCTGAATCCCATAGCCTGCGCCGCCTTAAAGCCGTCCAGTACCGCGGCGCCTTTGCCGCCGTTTTTAGGACGGTTGATTAGGGTCAGCCAGTCCGGTTCCCGTTCGGCACAATCCGCCAGAATCCGGGAGCAAGATGCCGAGCTGCCGTCATTAACCAGAAAAGTCGGCATGCCGAAGCTTTTTAATTGGGCCAGCACATGGGGAATCGCGGCTTCGTGATTGTAAACGGGAATGATGATGCAGGTTTTCATGCTTGGCCCTCATAAATCATGCGCCCCGAGCTATGCGCACCGCGCTCCGAGCTGAAATTGAAATACAGTTTCCCCGTTGCCGGATTCCAGTCGAGCGTCAGCGTCAATTGATCGCCGGGCTGGATGACTTGGGTAAATTTAACCACTTCCATCTGCGAAAACGGTTTATCAATAACGAAAAACAGCTTGCCGAAATGCTCCACCCAAGCCAGTTGCACTACGCCCGGCAGAATCGGGTAACTCGCAAAATGATCGGGGAAATAAAGCAAGTCTTCGGGAACTTTAAGCTCAAGCCGGACGCCTTCATGAGTCATATCAAAATTGAGCGTCTGGGGGAGTTTTCGGCCATCAAAATCCAGCAAGCCGGTTAACAGCTGCCGCTCGATTTTGCCCTGGCTCGTTAACGGCATCGCGTTTACAAACAACCATTTTCTGGGCAACACCACCGACTCGAACCATTGCTCAAGCGTTCTGCGCAGTTGCCTGATTAGCCGGTTTCTGCCTTGGATTGCCAACTGCTTCAAGCCTTGTTGACTTAGCACTACGACCGCCGCGACGACATCCCGGTGATTGGTTATCATCAGCGCATGCGCATCCTCTATCCACGGCTCGGCCATCAAGCGTTGCTCCAGTTCGACCAGGGACAGGCGTTTTTCTTCGACTTTGACGATACGATCCGACCTTCCGTGCAACATGATCCGGCCATCGTCCAGCAGGGTGATTTGATCGTCCAGCTGGAAACCTTGCTCTGCTTGCAAGTAAGGCGAATGCAGCAGCCAGTTGCCATCGATATGACTCAACGCCATGCCTGAAAATAACGTCCAAGCCTCATCCTGCTGCCTCCAGGCGATACCGCCGGTTTCGGAGCTGCCGTAGACTTCGATCACCGCCTGCCCGCTTTCGTTCAATATCTGCTCTGCTGCATTTCCCGGCAACGCGCCGCCGGAACTGAAAACCGCCTTTAACCCGGCAATGCCGTCCCAGGGCGAAGCCTGCTCCAAACGCTTTAAATGCGCAGGGCTGGCAATCCAGTAAGCACGTTCCTGCTGAGCGGCATTAACCAGCAATTCAGGATTGATATACGCCTGACTATGGAAACACCGCCCTGCCGACAGCGGCCATAAAACGCGGAACAGCAAGCCGTAGATATGTTGATGGCTGACCGTCGCCAATGCCGCAGCATCACCCAGTTGTTCGCCCCAGTTTTTTTCCAGCGTGTCGATTTCAAGCTGAAACTGGTTTAAGCATTTGGTTATCGGTTTGGCCTGCCCCGTAGAACCGGAGGTAAAAATAACCAGCTGACGGTCAAAAGGGTTTAACGGCGATAACGATTGGGTTGGACTGTCCGCTACGCCCAAGCAGCAATCGAAACGCTCGCCGATGTGCCAGTCGCCCAGCAGCTGGCAGTCTTTTGCTAATTGCTCTGCGGTGCCGGGACGGTTATTGCCGGGTATCCAGATTTGTTTACCGGCATGCAGCAACGCAAACAGCAGCACGGCGAAAGGATAAGCGTCTTCAGTGTACAGCGCGTAACGCAAAAACGGCTGCGCTTGCAGTTTGCCGGCCCAGTATTTAACAGCGCTTGCAAACTGCCCTGCCGAATAATACCGTCCGGCATGATAGGCTACAGGCGCATCCACCGGCCTGCCGGCGATTAAGCAGTGGGACAACGGCAGCAGTTTATCTGACATGCTTTTGGGTTCTGATCCTGACCAGATATTCTGCGACGAATAAAACGCCCATCAACACGTAAGCGATCAGGCCGTTGTATAAACTCCAGACTTCCAGGCTGGCCCAAAGAGCCGTCGCCAGGGCCAATGCGCCGTTAATGATGAAGAAGCCGCACCAGACTTGCGTCACGCGGCGGGTATAAATAACGCCTTCCGGCGGCAAGTCGGGGTGCTGAATGCGCGCCAGGCGCTCAATCAAACTGGGCGGATAAAACAAGCTCCAGCCGAAAATGAGCAGCATCAAGCCATTGACCAGCGTCGGATAAAACAGCAATGTGCCTAACTGGTTGCTCCACATCGCAAACACGCAATAGCCGATGCCCGCAATCGTTAAAGGAATACTCCAATGTTTGCTGGAATAACCCGCCGCCAGCCTGACCATCAGCAACACGATCAATAGGCCGGCGATTTTCCAGGGCTCGAAATGACGTCCGCCGAAAAAGACTGCCACCGGGTATAACAGGATTGACAGGCCAATCATGCTGTTTGCCAGCAAACGCATGTCAGCCGTTAAGCATTTTGTAAACCGCCTCGACAACATCGCCAATGGTGCGGGCCGTTTTGAAATCTTCGGCTTTAATCGCTTTGCCGGTCATTTCTTTAAGCCTGACTATCATGTCAACCGCATCGATACTGTCGAAATCCAGGTCTTCGTACA
>JALNYY010000146.1 GCA_023229605.1 Methylobacter sp. | reverse complement strand
TCACCGTCCTTGAATACATAATCCGGTTTTTCGAACATTTTCTGCCGGTCAGCATTGTCGGTATAAACGGTAATATCCGCCCAGTTACCGGCGCTTAAAGCTCCGCGATCCTGCAAGCCGATCAACCTGGCAGCACCGGCACGGGTCATGATCGCAATTTCCTGCAAACTGTATTCACGGTCAATCGACGCCAACGTGGTCATCTTTTGCGCTTCCGGATGAATAGTCGCCAGCACATCGTTACGGAAACTTCTGTCCATCAGCAAGCGAATCAAATGCGGATAGCTGGTGAACGGCGCCCCATTCGGATGATCAGTAGTCAGAAAAATACGCCACGGGTCGTCAACCAGCAGGAAGGTTTCCAGGCCGATCGCCCATTGCAACGCATTAACAAAGCTCTGATCCTTGTACTTGAACGGCACCACGCCGCAGCCCGCATCGCATTCAATATCCATGGTCACCCATTTATTCGGGCTGGCAAGCTTATGATTGGCATGTTGGCGCATATTGTCGCCGGATGCGGTTACGGTTTGGCCGAACAGAATCTGCCCCACATCGATCGTGATGTTTTTGTTTTTGTTGACGGCTTCGGCTATCTCGGCCGCACCGGAAGAAAACTTGAAATCCCCTTCCGTGCCGTAACTATGGAACTGGATATGAGTCAAATGCATCGGCAAGCCGCCTATGCCCTGAATGGTATCCAACGTGGTATTCATATTGCCCGGCACACCGAGATTACAACCATGCACATGCAACGGGTGAGTAATGCCCAGCTCTTTAACCGCCGTAGCCAGCGACTTTAAAATCTCTCTCGGCGTCACCCCATAATGGCTGTTTTGCTCATCCAGATCCAGTTTGCGCTGGTTGAATTTGAACGCACTGATACCGCCGGGATTAACGACTTTAACGCCGATGGCTTTAGCCGCTTGCATGGTGAAAGCGACATAATCATTGATGGCTTTCTGGTCTTTTTTGGCCGTCAGCATCCGCAGCAGATAATCGTCGCTGCCCATCAACACATAACCGCCTTTATCCAGGATCGGAATATCGGCCATTTCCATATGCGCCTGACGCGCGTTAACCGGCAGCACCGCGGGCTCAAAACCGGCGGTGTAACCCATTTCCGCGTAACGGTAGCCGGTCACAAAGGTGCTGGGCATCGCATGGCCGCAGCCGGAACGGGTAATATCGGTGCGCGCAACCGGGTCCTGGCGATGATCTTCCGGCAACAGGGTTCTGGCGATATTGCCCTTGCCGCCGCCGATATGCGTGTGCATATCAATTGCGCCGGACATCACTACTTTGCCGGTTAAATCGTATTCCTTATCGATTTTAAAATCGCCGACAGGCTTGTTGACGATGCGCCCATCCTGAATATAAATATCCTGTTTCGCGCCATCGATCCCGCTGGCAGGATCATAGACAGCCCCGCCTGTTAACTTTATCAACATACTATATCTTCCGAATTACATGGATGTAATGAATACAGAAATTGCAGGAGCATATTTCTGCCTACAAAGCTTGTTCAATGGCATTAAGCACTTCAAAAGTGCTGGGCAGGCCGGAATCGCGCAGTTTTTTCAACCGTATCGCGACCACATTATCCATGCGGTAAGCATGCCCGACATGATCGATGCCCGGCGTACCGACAGGAATAAACACATCCGGTTCCTTGGCGAAGGTCATGCCGGAACGGCCCACCACGATGATCGGCAACGCGGTTTCCGGCGGCACGGCCTTGGCATTAAACGCCTGCACCCACACCAAAGCGTCCGCTTCGCCGTTAGCCAGCAAGGCATTGGTATCGTTCAAATAGGGATCGTATTCAGGAAAACCGCTGGAAAAACGGGTGCGCGCCGGATAACCGGTCGTCCAACCGCAAACCTGGTTGGCGGTTTGATCGCCCTCCTTGCCGCCCAACGGCAAACCGGAACTACGGGTATTCCGGTTGTTAATATCCTTAACCATTTCAGACAAGGTCTGCACCGTCAATTCGGCCTGGCTGTAGGCCAACGCTCCGGCGGCCCATGTCACTACGCTATAGCTTGCCGCCTTTAATTTATCGGCAACACCCTGCAAATCGGCAACCGCAATGCCGCCGACCGAATCGACCCGGATCGGGTTGCCTTTAACCAGCGCCCGTAAAACCGCGACCACATCCGGCAAATCTTGATTCGAGCATTCAAAAACCAGTGCTTTTTGGCCGTACGGTGAAGTGGAGGCGCTGCCGGAAGGCGCTTTGCCCAAATAGATAACCTCGCGTTTGCCGGTATCGTCCAGGAACATGGACTCTTCATTCCATAGGTAACGCTCGAAAAAACGCGGCGAAAAAACCTCCAGATCGACGCCGACCACCAGCAGCAAATCACAGCGGTTTTTGACTTCCGCCAGCGTCGTGTTCATCCAGCCGGAATCCTGTAAGGCCAGAAAGTTATTCCGCGCGCCGGTAAAGTTCATATTATCGACTACCGCGCCGCTACGGTCCGCCAACGCCAGCAACGCCCGCATCCCGTTGACATCGGTTGCGCAGCCGCCGATAACCGGCTGGTTGGTATTTTTTAATAACTCCGCGGCCTTTGCCACGGCCGTCTCCAGGCTGACATCCTTACCCTCGACTCTTGGATGGGTATCGGTAATGGGCTGTTCAAAAGCGGGCGTATTAACCGCGCAGCCGTTTTTAACCACCTTAAGCGATATGCCGTCAACCTGAATGGTCAGGTCATCCGTGCCGGTACCGCAAAAAGGGCTAGGTACTTCAGTTATCTCAGCCATGGAGCTATCCTTTTGTTAATCACTATGTGGCGTTATTGTGACAGATGACCTCTATTCGTACAACTTTGGTCTCTCACCCACCCAAGCATTTATCCGTCCTTAAATTGATGCGTCTTTTGAAGCGGCATGAAGTTGATGGCACGTTAAAAAGATCAGCCGGCTTCTAAATAAAAGGCGGCCTAAGCCGCCCCTCGATGCAGCTGATTTGGCTGGTTCATATTTTGCCGGCGTTGCCTAATTGTTCATGACTGAAATCATCGACGCTGATCGCCGAAAACCTCGCCTGTTCGGCGTGCAGTATCAGCTCGGCTTCTTTTTTGCTGACCACTGCCTTGCTTAACGCCGCATCCAGCACCTCGGGGACCGCGCCTTTCGGCAGCTGTTTCCGCTTTTGTGCGGCGTGGATTTTGGCTTCCGCCGGAGCTGCGGCCAGCACCGCCTGGAAGGCGATTTCAATCCTGCCGGTGACGTCCCGTGGTTTATGGTTAATGTAAATGCCGTGGGTCAGGCGGTCGCGGCTCCGGGAGTTTTTCAGCAGCAGTCCCGCAGTCTGGTGTATCAAATGATCGGCGGGCGGGGCATAGGGTTTGCCGCCGGGGAACAGCACGGCTCTCAATAAATAGGCCGGGATACGCGTAGGCAAGATATGAAAAATAGCCAGCAGCGATTGCTGGGCGCGGTGCAGGGTTTGCTGGCAGGCCCAATCCAACAACGGCAAGTCGTCTTTTGGGCTGCCCTGGTCCTGAAAGTTTTTCAGTACGCAGGAACATAGATACAGGTTGCTCAAGACATCGGCAAAGCGCCCGGAGATGCGTTCTTTGCGTTTAAGCGAGCCGCCCAGCGTCAACAACGCAAAATCCGCGACCAGAGCAAAGCCGACGCTTAGCCTGGCAATCTGCCGGAAATAACGCCGGGTATCTTGGTCTCCGGGCACTTCGATAAAACGGGCGTTGGTTAATCCCAGCCAAAAGCCTGCCGCCAGATTGTGCAACACCGAGCCGATATGCTCGCACAGCACTTGATCAAACAGCTCAAGATTATCCTGACCTAAAGCTTCCATTTCCCGCTGTATATAAGGGTGGCAACGCACCGCGCCCTGGCCGAAAATCATCATCGTGCGGGTCAGGATGTTGGCGCCCTCGACGGTAATGCTGACCGGTATCACTTGGTAGATCCGCCCGAGATAATTTTTAGGCCCCAGACAAATGCCGGAACCGCCTTGTATATCCATCGCGTCGTTAATAACGCGGCGTATTCTTTCGGTCAGTTCGTATTTGATGATCGCGGAAATGACCGACGGCTGTTGCCCGTCATCCAGCGCCGCGGCAGTCACCTTGCGCGCGGCGTCGATAATATAAGTCTCGCCGGCTATGCGCGACAGCGGCTCTTCAATACCCTCGAACTCGCCGATCGGCAGGTTGAATTGTTTGCGGATGCGCGCATAAGCGCCGGTATTGCGGCTGGCCATTTTTGCCGCGCCGGTGCTGAGCGCAGGCAACGACACCGCCCTGCCGGTAGCAAGGCATTGCATCAGCATCTTCCAGCCGTTGCCGACCTGCTCTTTGCCGCCGATGATCCAGTCCATCGGGATAAACACATCCTTGCCCCAGTTCGGGCCGTTCTGGAACGCGGAATCCATCGGCCAGTGGCGTTTGCCGATCGAAACACCGGCGGTATCGGTGGGAATCAGCGCGACGGTGATGCCGATATTTTCCCGGTCGCCGATCAGATGCTCCGGGTCGTAAAGCTTGAAGGCCAGACCCAACACCGTGGCGACAGGCCCTAAGGTGATATAGCGTTTTTCCCAGTTGAGGCGTATGCCCAGCACCTTGTCCTTGCCACTGGTTCCCAAGCTCGAGCTTGGGAACCAGTCGTAACAGACGATGCCGGTATCGGGCATGGCTCCGGCATCGCTGCCTGCATGAGGGCCGGTTAGCGCAAACGCGGGGATTTCCTGACCTTTCGCCAGGCGCGGCAGATAATGATTTTTCTGCGGCTCGGTGCCGTAAGCCAGCAATAATTTGGCGGGGCCCAAGGAATTGGGCACCATGACCGTGACCGCCGCAGTGCTGCTGCGGCTGGAAATTTTCATCACGATTTCGGAATGCGCATACTCGCTAAACTCCAGGCCGCCGTACTGTTTGGGAATAATCATGCCGCAGAATTTATGCTGCTTGATGTAGTCCCATACCTCGGCCGGCAGGTCCCGGCGATTGTGGGTAATGTCCCAGTCATCCAGCATACTGCATAAGATCTCTACCGGGCCGTCGATGAACGCCTGCTCCTCGGCGCTCAGTTTTGCGGCCGGCAAATCTAGCAGCACTTTCCAATCGGGGTTGCCTGAAAACAACTCAGCATCCCACCAGGTATTGCCCGCTTCCAGCGCTTCGCGCTCGGTTTGCGACATTTGCGGCAGCATCTTTTTCATGACCTTGAAAACTACGCTACTGAATAACCGTTTGCGGATATCCGGAACATTGAGCGGGATAAAAACAGCGTCAAAAATAACCCAGAGCAGGAATACAAAGTTGCCGGCCCCCTGCGCCAAGGAATAAAGCCCTAACCATCCGGCCAAAACCAGCGTGGCCCGGCGTAGAGACACCCTGACATAAGCCAGAACGCCGACGATAATGAGTGATGCGATTAACCAGATCATGGGATGTCCCTTAAGTTAATGTAACTACTCAACAATTAATAGAACACGGATGACACTGATCAGGACGGATTCAAACGGATTTTAAAAGTCAGTAATTCGACTCAGTCATTGGTTTTATCCGTGTTTATCAGTTTAATCCGTGTCGCCTAGAGGCGCCTACTTTTGGCATCCGTGTTCCATTTTTCTTTACTGCCGATTAGTTACGAGTTAATTACGTAGCGGCTTACCTGTTTTAAATAAATGCTCCAGCCTAGCCAGAGTGCCCGGCTGTCGGACTAAATGCAAAAACGCGTTCAGTTCCAGGCTTAACAAATCGTCTTCGGTCAGCGTCCCAGTAATGTCGCATGAGCCGCCGCTAAGCACGTCCGCGAGTTGCTGCGAAATTTCCGCGTCATAGTCCGTTATTTTGCCGGCCATCTTTAAATTATTGATCGCAATATCCATTGCAGCTCTGGCGCTGGTTCCGGGCAGCCGGTAACTGGCGGGATTAGGCGGCGTATACCCCGGCGCCAGCAACAGCGCTTTGGATTTGGCATCAGCCAATAAGCGGTCTTTATTCATGGTAATGCCGTCGGTTGCGGACAAAAACAGCATCTCCTTGGCTTCCATTGCCGATTTGGAAACCTTAGCCATGCCGATTGTTTCAAAAGCCCGGGCAATAGCCGGCATCGGGCCGCCGGGACGCCTCGCGAATTCCAGCCAACGGCGCAGATATTCCTTGCAGCCGCCCCAGCCCGGAACCAATCCCACGCCCACTTCGACCAGGCCGACATACAGTTCCGCGTGGGCCTGAATAGCGTCGCAATGCAGCAGGACTTCGCAGCCGCCGCCCAAAGCCAAGCCGGAAGGCGCGCCGACCACCGGAAACGGCGCATACTTCAAGGACTGGTAAGACTGTTGCCCCTGTTTGATCAATTGTTCCACCGCCGACCAGTCCTGTTCGTGAATCGCCTTCACCAGCAAATTCAAATTAGCCCCGGCCGAGAAATTGTCGGCATCGTTATGGATGACCAATGCCGAAAAATCGCTTTTGACCTTTTCGACGCTTTGCCGAACCAACGCCAGACTATCCATATCCAGCGTGTTCATTTTGCTGTGAAACTCCAGGCAGGCAACGCCGTCGCCAATATCCCACAGGCTGGCCGACGTATTTTCCAGCACAGCCGGAGCCGCCGGCTTGATGTCGGCCAACAGCAGGACGCCGCGTGTACGGCGGACGGGGTGATAGCTGCCGGATAAACCGGCATACACACGTTTGCCGGAATCGACCTTGTACAGGTTGTTCCGCTTTGCCAGCAACGGCGGCACAGCACGGTTTTCTGCAATCAGCCGCTCAACAAACCAATCCACGCCGATCCGATCCAGCAATTCGAACGGCCCGTATTTCCAGTTATAACCCAGGCGCATCGCAGTATCGACTGCGACTATATCATCGCCAATCTCGGGGATCAGGCCGGCGCTATAAGCCAGCGTGTTGGACAGCACCTGCCAGGCATACTGATTGACGGCCCCGTCGCCGGACAAAAAAGCCCTCTCGGCAACCGCTCCCTCCGTTTTAGGCAAATCCGGCAAAACGAATTTTTCGCTAGGCTGATAATCGCCGGTTTGCAGGCTAATGGACTCCTTGACGCGCTTGCCGTCTATTTCATTCAAACGGTAAAAACCGCCCTTGCCTTTTCTGCCGGTTAAGCCCGCAGCTATCATGGTCTGAACCAGTTCGGGAAGAAAATTGACCTGATGGAATGCATCTTCCTTGGGCAAGGCCAGTTTCATGCTGCCCAAAATATGCGGTATCAGGTCGATCCCGACCAGATCCAGCAAGCCGAAAACACCGGTTTTGGGTATGCCGAACGGCGATGACATCACCGCATCGGCCTGTTCCACAGTCAAGCCCAGTTCGATTGCTTCCAGCAAACCGCATTGCAGCCAGTAAATGCCGATCCGGTTGGCGATAAACCCCGGCGTATCCTTGCAGGCCACGCTGTCTTTACCCAGATTAATGTCGGCAAAACGGCTGACGGCCGCCACTAATTCCGGCCGGGTCTGTGAGCCTGAAACCAGTTCCAGCAGGCGCATATAGCGGGGCGGATTAAAAAAATGGGTGATCATGAAGCGCTGTTTGAAGCTGTCCGGCATGTCGCGGGTCAGCAGTTTCAGCGGCAATGTCGAGGTGTTCGATGAAATCAGGGTATCGGGGCGGCAAATCTCGTCGAGCTTTTGGTATAACGACTGCTTGATGGCCGGGTTTTCAACCACCGCTTCAATCACCCAATCGACATCTCTTAGCCATGCCAGATGGTCTTCAATATTGCCGGACGTGACCAGACGGGCGTTATTCTTATGCATGAACGGCGCAGGTTCGGCTTTGAGCATCTTGGCAATAGCCGATTCGGCAATGCTATTCCTATTATCAACATCCGATTGCCCCGAGCCTGTCCTGAGCGCAGCCGAAGAGTCTTGTCGACGGGTAGCAACTATATCCAGCAAATAGACGGGGATGCCTGCGTTGGCGATATGGGCGGCGATGCCCGCGCCCATGACTCCCGCGCCGATCACCGCGACTTTTTTAATGTCCATCAGATAGCCTCCAAAATAGTCGCTATGCCCTGGCCGCCGCCGATGCATTGGGTGGCGAGCGCAAACTGCTTGTTTTCCCGCTTCAACAGGCTGGCGGCTTTGCCGGTGATTCTCGCGCCTGTCGCTCCCAGCGGATGGCCTAACGCAATCGCGCCGCCGTCCGGATTCAATTTTTCCGGCGGGATCGGCAGGTCTTTAAGCACTGCCAAGGATTGCGCGGCAAAGGCCTCGTTCAGTTCGACTATATCGATGTCCTGCAGCGTCAAGCCGGCGCGCTGTAAGGCTTTATGGGTAGCGCTGACCGGGCCTATGCCCATGATTTCCGGCGCACAGGCGGATACCGCGATGGCCTTGATGCGGGCCATTTTTTCCAAACCGTGGGCGTCTGCATATTCCTCGCTACACACCAGTACGGCGGCCGCGCCGTCGGTCAGCGGCGAGGAGGTTCCGGCGGTAACGCTGCCGTTTTTAAAAAAGGCCGGTTGCAGATCGGAAAGCGCCTGTAGCGTGGTGGTTGCCCTGATGCAGCCGTCGTATTGGACGGTTTCGCCATTGGCGCGCTTGATCGGTATGATTTCCGCGGCGAACAAGCCGGCAAGCTGGGCCGCCCCCGCTTTTTGCTGACTGGCTACGGAGAAAATTTCCTGGGCCAGACGGTCGATATGATATTGCAGGGCCAGGTTTTCCGCCGTCTCGCCCATGCCGATATAGGCTTGGGGATAGGCTTTATAAAGGCTGGCATTGGGCAGGTAATTGAAACCGCCCATCGGCACCCGGCTCATCGATTCGACGCCGGCGCAGATAAACACATCGCCGGCATTCATTTGAATAGCGCCTGCCGCGTTATGTATGGCCTGCATTGATGAACCGCAGAAACGATTGATCGTAGTGCCGGCTATGCTGACAGGCAGATCGGCAAGATGTACGACTAAACGGGCCATATTCATTCCCTGTTCGCCTTCCGGGAACGCGCAACCTAATATCAAATCTTCAATATCCGTTGGGGCGATGCCGGTATCATTGATCAAGCCTTTGACAACCTGTGCGGCAAGATCATCCGGCCTTACTTTAGCCAACTGGCCTTTTTGCGCCGGAGTAAAAGGCGATCTGCAATACCCTGCGATAACTACATTTTTCATTTTATTGCCCCTATCTGTTTGTTTTTTAACTACGAAAGCAACACCGCAAAGAACAATGAGCGGGCGGATTCAAACGGATTTTATTTTTTATCTGTGCGTATCAGTGAAATCCGTGCTCTATTTCCCTAACTGTGAGCTGTGCGTACCCAACTTCATTGCCTCTTTGAAATGTAAGGCCCGTAACTCATTTAAAAAACCGTCAATCACATCCCAGATGCCGTCGATATTTTCCATCAAGATTCCGTGGCGCCGGGATTTAACGGCGTGGATTTGCTTATGTTTGGAACCCAGTTTTGCCATAATGATCGGCGCGCCTTTGGGAGAGACGATAGGGTCCTCATCGCCATACAAAATCAGTACGGGCATATTGACCTGCGGCAGTAATTCGTCAAACTGCGCAAGTAGCAGCCTCAGTTCATAAAGCGCCCTGACCGGCATGTTACGATAATTAATGGCGGGATGTTCCGGTTCATTATCAATAAAAGGCTTTACGCCTTCAAAGGCCGAAACCCAACCGACCAGCGTGTTGGTGCCATGCAGCAACGGCACCAGCATAAAAGCGGGATTGACGAATTTTAACGGCACCGAAACGGCAATAACGCCGATCATTTCAGGATAGTGTTCAGCGGCCAGTTTTAATGCCAAGGCGCCGCCTGTGGAAAAACCGGCCACAAAAATCTTCGGGCAATGCACCTTGAGTATATTGAAACCCCGTTGCACGCAGCCGTACCAGTCCTCCCAGCTCTGATCGCGCAACGCATGGGGCGATGTGCCGTGGCCTTTTAGACGGATACCCAATACCGTGTAACCCTGTTTAACCAGATATTCGCCATAAGCCCTTAATTCGGCTGGACTGGCGAGTAATCCGTGTACAAGCAAAACGCCGAAGCCGTTGCTAAATTCCGGCTGAATGAAAAAAGGCGTAGGATCGGCTACGGCAGCTTCATCATGCCTGACATCGTCAAACAAAGGCTTTGAATAAGTATGCGTTTCGCATGCCAAAGT
>JALNYY010000145.1 GCA_023229605.1 Methylobacter sp. | reverse complement strand
TAACCACTTCGCCTACCGGATTTTTATTATCAATTTTATAAGTTAACGATGCTCTTGACACATTATGATTAAGGTCTGAATACACGGTGTCTTTATTAGCCTTAGTATTGGGTTGTTTTTTAGTAATACCGGCAGTTTGTTTATTTGTCTCATTAAGCTTTTTTTCCGACTTAACCGAAGAGCCGGCTTTCGCACCGGTCTGATTGGATGTATCCAGGCTCCTTATCCCGGTTTTCTTATCATCAACCTGTGGCGTTGCCGGGTTTTCCGTAGCAGAAACTATCGCCGCAGTATTATCTGAACCGGTCTCTTGCGCACCGTTATTAATAACATAAAATAACATTGCTACAATTAGAACCAACGCACCGGCGGCTAGGAAAATCCTTTTAACATTCCATTCTGTTATCATCTTGGGCGCCAAATTCTCTGTCGCTTTTCCGGATACCGGATATTTAACTTTAATTACAATATTTCTTTTGTCTGTCATAAAATCATATAGGCCATACTTTAGGTGAAAACATCTTGGCTGCTTCGCCTGACTAAACACCGCATATTTTAGTCAGTGAATGCGTTAAATCTTGGTAATATACTACTTAAGAGCTCAGACAAGACAAAAATCCTTGCAGAATAAATTGGACATTCATAATGAGTAAGCTGCTTAAACTTTTTCAAGATTCCTCTTCCCTCTATGGCAGCAACGCCGACTTTGTTGAAAACTTATATGAACGATTCCTGGAAGACCCTGAGTCGGTCGAGTCCAGCTGGCAAAAAAAATTCAACGAAATTCACAGCGGCGCTGATTTTGAAATGCCGCACAGCCCTGTCGTAGAACGCTTTGCGCAACTTGCGCTTAAATCTCAAGGCAGGCTGGCGAAATTACAGGGTTTTACCGAAGAAAGCGTCAAAAAGCAATCGGCTGTTGCCAGGCTTATCAATCATTACAGGGTTCGCGGACATCAAATTGCCAATAATAATCCGCTGGGCAGAACCCTACCGCCCCCTGCCGACATGGACCCCGCTTATTACGGGCTTTCCGAGCCCGATATGGACACCCTGTTCGACACCGGCGCGCTTTACGGTATCGACAGACTGCCTTTACGCGACATTATCGCCAACCTGCAAGAAATTTACTGCGGCAGCATCGGCTCTGAATACATGCACATCGCCGATACCCAGATCAGGCGCTGGATAATCAATCGACTGGAAAGCTCTAAAACCAACTTGGAGCTGGAACCTGAAAAAAAATACTGGATACTGAAACTGCTGACTGCCGCCGAAGGCATAGAAAGCCATTTGCACAATCGCTTTGTCGGTCAGAAACGTTTTTCCCTGGAAGGCGGCGAATCGCTGATTCCGATTTTGGATGAACTCATTCAAGGGCTGGGCGGAAAAGGCGTTAATGAAATTGTAATCGGCATGGCTCATCGCGGCCGGTTAAATGTATTGGTCAATATTTTGGGTAAAAGTCCTGCCAATCTGTTTAATGAGTTCGCCGGTACTTCGACGCTTTCTCCGGGCGTCGGCACCGGCGATGTTAAATATCACATGGGGTTTTCATCCGACGTCAGCTCGCCCGGCGGCCCGGTTCATTTAACACTGGCATTCAACCCGTCACATCTGGAAATCATCAACTCTGTTGTCGAAGGTTCGGTTAAGGCCCGCCAGGACAGAGCGGGGAAAAACGGCATCAACACGGTCATTCCGATATTGATTCACGGCGATGCAGCCTTTTCCGGGCAAGGCATTGTCATGGAAACCTTGAACATGTCGCAAACCCGCGCTTTTTCCACCGGCGGAACCGTGCATATCGTCATCAACAATCAAATCGGCTTTACTACCAGCAACCCGCAGGATGCCCGTTCCACGCTTTACTGCACCGATGTGGCCAGCATGATCCAGGCGCCGGTTTTTCATGTCAACGGCGATGACCCGGACGCGGTTATATTCGTAACCAAACTGGCGTTGGATTACCGGATGACCTTTAATAAAGATGTGGTCATCGACCTTATTTGCTATCGAAGGCTTGGGCATAATGAAGCTGACGAGCCTTCAACCACCCAGCCGTTGATGTATAAAAAAATCCGCAAACTGAAGACGACGCGGAAGCTTTATGCTGAAAAGCTCATTAAAGCCGGACTTATGACCGATGAACAAGCCGCGGAGATGGAGCAAAATTACCAAAAACTGCTCGAAGCCGGCGAAGTTGTTTCCCGGCCTATCCTGACCGACGGCCCCTACCCTTACACCAATCAATGGAATAAATTCCTGAACAGCGACTGGAAGTCGGCCTGCAACACCTCGGTTTCCATGGAGCGCCTGCGCTTTTGTAACGACCGAATGCAGCGTTTGCCGACCGGATTCGAATTGCACCCCAGAGTCGCCAAAGTCATGGATAATCGTCGTAAAATGGCCGCGGGAGCCATGCCGCTGGACTGGGGTTTTGCCGAAAACATGGCCTATGCGACGCTGCTGATGGGGAAATATAATGTCCGTTTGATCGGGCAGGATGTCGGCCGCGGCACCTTTGTGCATCGCCATGCTGTTTTGCATAACCAACTCAATAATAAAACCTATACGCCGATTAAATATCTGGACAAAGATCAGGGCAATGCGCAGATTTTTGATTCCCTGCTTTCCGAAGCCGGAGTGTTAGGTTTCGAATACGGCTACAGCACGACGATGCCGAATACCCTGGTTATCTGGGAAGCGCAATTCGGCGATTTCGCCAATGGCGCGCAAGTGGTTATCGACCAGTTTATCAGTTCCGGCGAAACCAAATGGGGGCGCATGTGCAACTTGGTGATGTTGCTGCCGCACGGCTTTGAAGGCCAGGGGCCGGAACACTCCTCCGCCCGTCTGGAACGCTACCTGCAACTGTGCGCCGAACATAATATCCAGGTTTGCACCCCGACTACGCCCGCGCAGATATTTCACTTGCTGCGTCGCCAGATGCTGCGCCGCTATCGAAAGCCGTTAATAGTCATGAGCCCCAAGAGCCTGCTGCGGCACAAGCTTGCGGTTTCCACACTGGAAGACCTGATTGACGGTCAATTCCTGCCCGTGATCGGCGAACAGGACGACATCAATCCCAAAAAAGTGACCCGCTTGGTCATGTGCGCCGGTAAAGTCTATTACGATCTGCTGGAAACACGGCGCCAGGACGATCTCAAGCACGTCGCTATTGCCCGGATAGAACAGCTCTATCCTTTCCCCGATGAGTTATTTAAAGCGGAAGTCGGCAAGTATCCGCAGCTCAAAGAGTTCATCTGGTGCCAGGAAGAACCCCAGAACCAAGGCGCATGGTATCAATCCAAACATCACTTTACCGACAATCTCAACTCCAAAATCAGCATGACTTATGCCGGTCGCGAGGCATCGGCGGCGCCCGCTGTCGGCAATTTCCGCGTCCATATAGAACAACAAAAAGCCGTCGTTCAATCGGCTCTTTACGGCAAACCTTCAGGAAAATAACATGAGCATTGAAGTCCTAGTTCCGAACCTACCCGAATCCGTTTCCGATGCAACGTTGATCGCCTGGCATAAGCAGCCCGGCGACACGGTTATCAAGAACGAAAATCTCGTCGACCTTGAGACAGACAAAGTAGTGCTTGAAGTCCCGGCCCCGGTATCGGGCATTCTTGGCAAAATACTCCAGGAAGACGGTTCCATTGTGGTCAGCGGCGATGTGCTGGCCTTGCTGGAACCCCAAGCCGTAGAAGAAACCCCGGCAACAGAGGCGACCCACGCTGAACCCGATGAGGAGTCGGATATACCGCTAAGCCCTTCAGTACGCCGGTTAATTGCTGAAAATGCGCTGGACCCATCGGCTATCAAAGGTTCCGGAAAAGACGGCCGCCTTACTAAAACCGATGTTTTGGATCATCTGCATAAAAAGACTCTGCAGGAAGCCCAACTCATCGTGCCTGCCGCCAAAGCCCAACCGACAATTCCCAAAGAAGTCGAAGCTGAAGTCAAATCCATAACCGCACCCAGCTCAAATCTACGGCCGGAACAACGCGTTCCGATGACCCGGCTAAGAGCCAAAGTGGCCGAACGCCTGTTACAGGCGCAACAAAATGCGGCAATGCTGACCACATTTAATGAGGTCAACATGCAAAACGTGATTGATCTACGCAACCAGTACAAAGAGCGCTTCGAGCAAAAACACCATGTCAAACTGGGCTTTATGTCGTTCTTTGTTAAGGCTTCCATCGAGGCATTAAAGCGCTTTCCGGCCATCAACGCCTCCATAGACGATAACGATATTATTTATCACGGTTACTATGACATCGGCATTGCGGTCAGCACCGAGCGCGGACTGATTGTGCCGGTATTGCGAGACGCGGACCAGCTCGATTTTGCCGGCATCGAACAAAGTATCGTCGATTTCGGCGCAAAGACCCGGTCCGGCACCCTGACCTACGATGACTTGAAAGGCGGCACCTTCACGATCACCAACGGCGGCATTTTCGGTTCGATGCTGTCCACGCCGATACTCAACCCGCCGCAGTGCGCCATTCTGGGCATGCATGCGATCAAAGAGCGCCCTGTCGTTGAAAACGGACAGGTTGTTATCAGGCCGATCATGTACCTGGCTTTATCGTACGATCATCGGCTGGTTGACGGCCGCGAGGCTGTGCAATTTTTAGTCACCATCAAAGAATGCCTGGAAGCGCCCGCTCACCTATTGCTTAACATATAAGACCATGCAAAAAAAACAAATGCAGTCGTTCGATGTGATCGTCATCGGCGCAGGGCCTGCGGGTTATTCCAGCGCCATCAGATGCGCCCAGCTCGGTTTAAAAACCGCCTGTATCGACAACTGGCGGGATGAAAAAGGCCAAGGCAATCTCGGCGGCACTTACCTGAACGCCGGTTGTGTCGCGTCTTTAGCCTTGCTGGAGTCAGCGAAAATTTATCATTCGCTCAATCACGATCTGAAAGAACACGGCATTCAGGCAGATGCCGTTTCTGTCGATATTGCGCTGATGATGCAGCGCAAAAACACTATTATCGACGCGCTCAGCCGACAAATTGCCGATTTGTTCGCCCAGCACAAGATTACCTGCATTCAGGCAAAAGCCAAGTTACTTAATGAGCGGCTGGTGGAAATCACACCGACGGATCAATCGGCTGCATCCATAATCGAAGCGAATTATATTATCCTGGCTACCGGCTCCTCGCCGATCGATCTGCCCGGCGCATCGATAGACAATAAATTCATTCTTGATTCCGGCATGGCCTTAAATCTCGACGCGGTACCCAAGAGATTGGCCATTATCGGTGCGGGCGTTATCGGCCTTGAATTAGCCGGCATCTGGAGCAGACTCGGCGCCGAGACTATTCTGCTGGAGGCGCAGGAAACATTTTTAAGCATGACCGACCAGCAAATTGCGCGTGAAGCTTATCGTATATACACCGAACAGGGGTTGGAACTAAGGCTGGGTGCGCGGGTTATTTCAGCGAAAAAAGGCACTAAAAAAGTCACCGTAGAATATCAGGATAGTGAAGGCACTCACGCGCTACGTGTCGATAAACTTATTGTTGCATCCGGACGGAAACCCAATACCGAAAGCCTGGCCGCCGCTGAAGCAAATTTACTGCTCGATGAAAACGGCTATGTCTACGTTGATGAAAATTGCCGCAGCAACCTGCCCGGAGTCTACGCCATCGGCGACCTGACCTTGCTGGGCCCGATGATTGCCCATAAAGGC
Organism: Methylobacter sp.; assembly: GCA_023229605.1. GTDB lineage: Bacteria > Pseudomonadota > Gammaproteobacteria > Methylococcales > Methylomonadaceae > Methylobacter_A. The sequence continues at coordinate 4,437 of JALNYY010000145.1, read as the reverse complement.
ATAGAAGAAGGCCTGTTTGTTGCCGAACAAATCGCCGGCCTCCATAACCCGATCAACTACGATCTCCTGCCCAGCGTTATTTTTACCGAACCTGAAATTGCCTGGGTAGGCCAAACCGAGCAAGCCTTAAGAGCGATGGGCGAAGCCATCAAAATCGGCGCATTTCCGTTAAACGCCACAGCGCGCGCTCAAGCCATGGGCAAAACCGAAGGCATGGTTAAAATTATCGCCCACGCCGATACCGACACCCTACTCGGCGTCCATATCATCGGTACGCAAGCCTCCGAAATGATCGCCGAAGCCGTACTGGCCATGGAGTTCTCCGCCAGCAGCGAAGACTTGGCCAGAACCATACACGCCCACCCTACCCTTGCAAAAGCCCTGCATGGCGCAGCGCTTGGCCTTAAAACAAGGTATAGCGCTTAAGGCCGGAATGGTTGATTGGAAACCCGCCTGACCTTGCCCATCCATTTTAATGAAGTCATGCTCAAAAACGGATTTTTCAATTTTCACATTCTTCATGGTGAAAATTCTTCAGCTACCGCATAACAACGCCGGTTCCCCAGCATTTCTAAAGCATCGCGTCTTATTTCATGTCAAAATATGCATTTACCTTACAGTGTTAAATTGAGAATTTAAGTCTTTATGAAAATTGCTATTTTATCCCGCAACCCCAAACTGTATTCGACCTCTCGATTAGTTAAAGCCGCAGAAGCACGAGGCCATAAAGTACGGGTTCTGGATGTATTGCGTTGCTATATGAATATTACTTCGCATAACCCCTCCATTCATTATCGGGGTGAAGACTTAACGGGATTTGATGCCGTTATACCCCGGATCGGCGCTTCAGTCACTTTCTACGGGACTGCGGTATTGAGACAATTTGAGATGATGAATGTATTTCCTTTGAACGAGTCGGTCGCCATATCACGGTCTCGCGATAAATTAAGGTCAACTCAGTTGCTTGCCAGAAAAGGTATCGGCCTGCCTGTAACCGGCTTTGCCAATAATCCCGACGATATTGAAGATTTAATTGCCCAGGTCGGCGGTGCTCCTCTGGTCATCAAATTATTGGAAGGCACGCAAGGCATCGGCGTGGTTTTGGCAGAAACCCACAATGCCGCAGAGAGTGTTATTCAAGCATTCATGGGACTCAAAGCCAACATCATGGTACAGGAATTCATCAATGAAGCCAGTGGCAGCGACATCCGCTGTTTTGTGGTGGGCGACAAAGTCGTTGCTGCGATGAAGCGGCAAGCAATACCCGGCGAATTCCGTTCAAATTTACACCGTGGCGGCTCAGCATCTTTGGTGCGTTTAACGCCTGAAGAACGCTCTACCGCAGTACGCGCCGCAAAAATCATGGGGCTGAATGTGTGCGGCGTCGATATGCTGCGGTCCAATCACGGACCGGTCATTATGGAGGTTAATTCATCGCCTGGACTGCAGGGTATCGAGACTACCAGCGGCAAGGATATTGCCGATTTGATCATACAATTTATTGAAAAGCGCTTTGAGACCCTGGAATTCTCTAAAGACAAATCCGCTACCAATACCAGCGTTAGAACCCGCACCCGCGGTAAAGGTTAGCTTTCAACAACACAATAAAACGCGTAAGCTACCCTTTGATTCTTAATAAAGCAGGCTGAATATGTCAGATTTTAAAAAATACCACTGTTTGGAATGTGAGCATATTTATGATGAAGAAAAAGGAGCCTATCACAGCCGCATTGACCGGAAACCCGCCGGGCGGACATTCACGATAGCGGGGATTGGCCGATATGGGGCGCCCCAAGAAGTTTTTTCAACAGGGGGCATCAAAAATGACACGTAGCCGTATTTTTGCATTACCCAGCTACAAACCATTTAACACAGCAGCCCGACGGCTCATTTTGGCGCTGTTGCTTGTTTACCCCTTTAATATATACGCCGCCGATACCTGGAGCTATCATAAAGAAAGCGACCGGCTGAGCAATCGAAGCTATAGCTTCGCCCTGTCTCCACTGCCGCCTCGCGGTCTTTATGACAACATAAGACTGGAAATCATCTGCAAGGACAATACCTTGCAAGTGGTCATCGATGCAGACAGCTTGATTGCCTCGCAAGGCAGCGCCTTTGATTTTGAGTACCAAATCGACAAAAATCCCCCTGTTACGCTTCAGATGAAAACCTTTACGGACTCAAAACGAAGAGGCTATACGGAAGAATATGCCAAGCGCATCGTCGACGGCCTGTTGACAGGGCAATCCATTTTTATTCGCGTCAATACCATGATACGCACGGTGCTGTCCGCCGCAATACCCTTAGAAAATGCCGCCAAACCTGTTAAACAGGTTGTTACCGATTGCGGCATTGCCTTCTCCGGCGATCCGGCCTATAGCCTGACAGAATTTGAACAGGAGTTTGGCAAACTGCCTTCAGAGCAGCAACAGCAAGTGCTGAGCAAAATAAAAAAAATCATCCTGGAAACACAAAAGGCTCTTTCAACAGAGAAATGAGTATAATTACCGACATTCTCGAACGCTGAGCCGAACTGCTGGGAAACACGCTATGAAATCACAACCTATCTTTGACTACCCGCTTTTTGCGCTGGGATTTAGAGCCTTTTTCGCCTTGGCAGGCCTCGCGGCTCTGGTTCTGATTGTTTTTTGGAATGCCATATTCAATGGCGAGCTAACATCGGAACATTATTTCCCTAATAACTACTGGCATGCGCACGAAATGCTGCTGGGGTATGCCGTTGCCGTCATTGCAGGTTTTTTATTGACGGCGGTTAAAAACTGGACCAGCAAACCGACGTTAACCGGCGATCAATTGGCGGGCTTATGCCTGTTATGGCTCTATGGGCGCATCCTGCCGTTTTATGCCGGAGCGTTGCCTGACGCCTTGATTGCATTAGTGGATTTTTCCTTTCTGCCCGTCCTGGCTTATCAAGTCAGCAAGCCGATCGTTCAGGCAAAGCAGTATCGGAATATGTTTTTTATAGGACTGTTACTGCTGCTGGCTCTCGGAAACGGCTTGATCCACATTGAAATGCTGGGCTACAGCAACACCGCGGCAACAGGCATCCGGTTGGTGGTTGCGACTATTATCATCCTGATTCTGATTATTGCCGGACGCGTGTTTCCTTTTTTTACCGAGCGGGGAATACCCGGCACACTGATCATCAAAAATCCGATGCTGGATAGTTTGTCGATAGCGTCAGCCGTTATTGTCTTTGCGCTGCAATTATTCGGCATTTCAGGAACCGTGTTGGCCTTGGCGGCGATTGCCGCCGTTGCCGTTAATGTCGCCAGACTATCCGTCTGGTATGTAAAACGCATCTGGTATGTGCCGTTGTTATGGGTGCTTTATGCCGGTTACGGCTGGATAATCCTGGGTTTTATGCTGACCGTATTGTCGGCCTATTCGGTGGTGCCGCCGTCGTTGGCGCTGCATGCTTTTACTCTGGGCGGTATCGGAGTGTTAACGCTGGGCATGATGGCGAGGGTATCGTTAGGCCACACAGGCCGTGCGCTCAAAGCTTCAAACGCGATAGCTATCGCATTTGTCATGATTAATGTCGCCGCATTGTTCCGCGTTTTATTGCCGATAGCGATGCCGGGCTGGTACGAAAATTTAATTTATATATCGACACTTTCCTGGCTGGCGGCTTTCTCATTATTCGTCTTTGTTTACGCGCCGATATTAGCCAGTGCAAGAATTGACGGTCAGGACGGTTAAATGCTGTCCAGACTCGATGGCATTGTCGAACTGGTAACTAGTTCCCTGGTTTTGTTTTCCAGCATCGGCATTTTTGTACTGACCTTGAACGCCCGTTACACCCATGCCATCGGCAGGGTCAGAGATATCTACGAAGAACTGAAAACCAGTGCAACAGCAGAAAAACTGGAAAAAGAACTCAATGCGATGGTGTACCGGTGTCAGGTACTCAAGTGGAGTTTCGCCCTGCTGTTGTGCAGCGCGATCAGCAGCGGCATATTTATGTTGGGATCAATATCTTCGCGGTTTATCGGGCAAATCAGCGCTGAAGTCCTGGTCGTATTTGTCGTGTTCAGCGTGTTGTTTATTTTCAGTTCAATGGTTTGTTTGTTTGTCGACGTGTTGGCTTCTTTACGGGCGACTATGATTCATATTGAAAGAGCGAAATAAAACGAAGAACTGAGCGATCATTTTCAAATCATAAAAAACATGCAACTAACCGTGTCGAACATCTTATAGAGGCTATAATTTATGACAACTAATCTTGCTATTGATGATTTAATTAATGAAGCGTTAACACTGGGACGCTTTAAAACCAAGGAAGATACTGAAGTGTCTACACTAAACCGGACACACAATCTAAAATAACCTAAAAATAGAGAGTGTGTCGAAAATGGATCAAGAAAAACAAAAAATAAAAACCTATAGCGCCGAGTTTAAAGAATCCTCCGTGAA
>JALNYY010000144.1:1831-10170 GCA_023229605.1 Methylobacter sp. | reverse complement strand
ACCATTTCCCCCTGATGCCGCGGATGTATATGGCTATCGCTCAGGAAGACCGTCATCCGATCGTAGACATCATGCGGCAGACCCCGGATATTCCGGAAACCTGCCAATGGGCTATTTTTCTGCGCAATCACGACGAGCTTACCTTGGAGATGGTCACTAACGAAGAACGTGACTATATGTACCAGATGTACGTCAGTGATCCTCGCGCACGCGTGAACGTCGGCATTCGACGCCGACTGGCACCGCTGATGGATAATGAGATAGATAAAATCAAGCTGATGAACAGTTTGCTGCTGTCCATGCCGGGTTCGCCGATCATCTATTACGGCGACGAGATTGGCATGGGGGACAACTTCTTCCTGGGCGATCGCAATGGCGTGCGGACGCCCATGCAATGGAGTCCGGACCGCAATGCGGGTTTTTCCCGCGCCGATCCGCAGCGCCTGTATCTGCCGCCTATTATGGATCCGGTGTATGGCTACGAATCAGTCAATGTGGAGGCCCAACTACGCGAACGCGCTTCGTTGCTGAACTGGATGCAGCGTGTGCTGGCGCTGCGCAAAAATCATCAGGCATTCGGTCGCGGGAAACTGGTTTTTTTGCACCCCGGAAACCGCAAGATACTCGCCTATTTCAGGCTATACGAAGACGACATTATTTTGTGCGTGACCAACCTGTCGCGCGCCGCGCAAGCAGTCGAACTGGATCTATCCGCTTATAAAGGGTGCGTGCCGGTGGAATTAATGGGGCGTTCGGCTTTTCCGCCTATTGGCGAATTGCCCTACCTGCTCACCTTGCCCGGACATAACTATTATTGGTTCCGGCTGGCCAGTGGCGAAGAGGTTCCGGCGTGGCATGAGGAACACTTGCCACCCGAGGAATTACCGACGCTGGTGCTGTTCGATGGTTGGCACAGCTTCTTTAGCGATCGGGTCGTGCCCTGGCGCATTGCGATGGCGGAGAAGGTGCGTACCCAGCTCGAAGAATCCGCATTACCAAACTTTGTCGCAGCACAACGCTGGTATGGCGCCAAGGGCGAGGCGATAAGGCGTATAGTCATTGCTGATTATGCAGAATGGGTAAATACGGATAACAAGTGGCTGGTCGCCCTGTGCAATATCGAAGGCCCGACCGGAGAGCCGCTTAGCTATTTTTTGCCACTTGCACTGGCATGGGAGAACGGCAACGAGGAACGCCTGCACGCCATGTCGCCGACCACCGTTGCTAAAGTGCGCCAACAGGCGCAAGTTGGAATTATGGGAGATGCATTTGCCGACGGAGCATTTTGTCGGGCTGTGGTACGGGCCATAGGCGCGCGTCAAACACTAGCCTGTGAACAAGGCGCTATTCGCTTTTTGCCCACCGACGCTTTCGCTGCACTCGCCGGGGAGGCATCCGTCGACTTGCCGGTACGGCCGCCCGGTACACAAGGCAGCAATACCGCTGTCGTGCTGGGAGAACAGTTATTCCTGAAAGGCTATCGGCACCTGCAAATCGGGACTCATCCTGAATTCGAGGTCGGACGCTTCCTAACCGAAGTGGCTCACTTTCCCAATACGGCGCCCGTGCTTGGCGTAGTCGAATATCAAGGCAGCGACGGCAGCAACATGACGCTTGCGTTGCTACAGGGCTATATCGAAAATCAGGGCGACGGCTGGAGCTACACGCTGAATTACCTGGGACGTTTTCTGGAAGAATGCCGCACGGCAACCTTGCCGCTCGCCGGCCCGGATCAAGCACATGCCGCCTACCTGGTTCTGATACATACGCTCGGTCAGCGTACCGGCGAACTGCACAATGCGCTGGGTAAAACGACGGGGGATTTAGCCTTCGATCCCGAACCGGTTACCGGCACCGATCTTACGGACTGGATACTGCATGTGCAAACAGAAGCGACAGCTACGCTGGATCTGCTTGAACGCCGGAAGGATGGGTTTGCCGAGACTGCCCGCGAGACAGCACAAATATTGCTCGCGCAGCGCAATACACTTAAGGACCGTATCCAAGCCTGTATTTCCGGACAGATTAAAGCAGTCAAGACACGCTACCATGGCGATTATCATCTGGGGCAAGTGCTGCTCACACAGAATGATTTCGTGTTCACCGATTTTGAGGGTGAACCGGCGCGTCCGTTTGCCGAGCGTCGCAACAAACACTCGCCCTTACGGGATGTGGCCGGCATGCTGCGCTCGTTCAACTATGCCGCCCACACCGCACTTGCGCATGCCACCGCAGAACGACCCGCGGATTTGGCAAAGTTTGAACCTTTGGTGCGCGACTGGGAAGCCGAGGTTGAACGCGTTTTCCTCGCCGCCTATGATGAAGCCGTACACAGTTCCGGACTGTTCGAACCGGATGCACCGCTACATGGCTTACTCGACTTGTTCCTGTTGGAAAAGGCGCTTTACGAGCTGCGCTACGAACTTGACGATCGCCCGGATTGGGTAGCCATTCCGCTACACGGCATCCTGTCTCTACTGCAACCTAAGATCCAGCAATATATTCAGCATATAGAAAAATAGAACACGGATTAGACGGATAAACACTGATTAAAAGCGCATAACAAACTTTACTTCGGTTTTTAAAAATCCGCTTGAATCCCGTTCAATCCGTGTCATCCGTGCTCTATTAATGCTGAACATTTATTTAGGGTTTAACGTAAATGTTTCAAACGAGAGGTCTCAACATGACTAAACCGATAACTGAAGTCTGGCCCGGCCGTCCCTATCCCCGCGGCGCAAACTGGGATGGCGAAGGCGTGAATTTTGCCGTTTTTTCCGAGCATGCCGAAAAAGTCGAGTTGTGCCTGTTCGACGCCAAAGGGAAGAGCGAAGTTCAGCGCATCGAACTGAAAGAGCGTAGCGATATGGTCTGGCACTGCTATCTGCCTGAGGCCCGCCCAGGGCTGCTTTATGGTTTCCGCGTGCATGGACCTTATCGTCCGGAGGAGGGGCATCGCTTCAATCCGCACAAGCTGCTGATAGAACCCTATGCGAAAGATATAGTAGGAACGCCGATCTGGAGCGATGCCCATTTCGGTTACAGCATCGGCAGCAAGCACGCCGATCTTTCTTTTAGTCGTCGCGACAATGCCGGCGTCATGCCAAAGTGCCGGGTTATCGATCAGACCTTTATCTGGGGAAATGATCAGCCTCCCGACATACACTGGCACGACATGGTGATTTATGAGCTGCACGTTAAAGGATTTACCATGCAGCATCCGGACATCCCTCCCCAGTTTCGCGGCACCTACGCCGGATTGGCAATGGAGCCGGCCATCAGTCATCTCAAGCGTCTGGGCGTGACGACGGTTGAACTGATGCCGGTGCATACGTTCCTTGATGATCGACACCTGATCGAACAAGAGATGCGCAATTACTGGGGATATAACTCGATTGGCTTTTTTGCGCCCGATTCCCGTTATTCGGCTAGCGGCCAGATAAGCGAGTTTAAAACCATGGTAAAGGCCCTCCATAAGGCGGGCATTGAGATCATTCTGGACGTGGTCTACAACCACACCGCCGAAGGCAATCAGCTGGGTCCGACGCTGTCCTTCCGCGGCATCGACAATGCTTCCTACTATCGCCTGGAGGGAGATAACCCGCGCTATTATAGAGACTACACCGGTTGCGGCAACACCCTGGACATGCAACATTCATGCGCACTTCAGCTGATCATGGACAGCCTGCGTTATTGGGTGCAGGACATGCATGTAGATGGCTTCCGTTTCGATCTGGCTTCCGCGCTGGCGCGGGAGCTGCACGAAGTAAACCAGCTGGGCACTTTCTTCGACACCATCCGTCAGGACCCGGTTCTGAGCACCATCAAGCTGATTGCCGAACCCTGGGATCTGGGTGAAGGCGGCTATCAAGTGGGCAACTTCCCGATGGGCTGGGCGGAATGGAACGACAAGTATCGCGACAGTGTTCGAGCCTATTGGAAAGGCGATGGCGGGTTGCTCGGGGAGCTGGCGCAACGGTTAACCGGATCCAGCGACCTATACGAACGCAGCGGGCGCAAGCCGCATGCCAGCATCAATTTCATCAGTGCGCACGACGGGTTTACCTTGCATGACCTGGTGACCTACGACGCCAAGCACAACGAAGCCAATCAAGAAGACAACCGCGATGGTAACGGCAATAACCATTCCTGGAATTGCGGCGTCGAGGGAGAAACCGACGATCCGGCGATTAATGCCTTGCGCGCCCGCCAGAAACGCAATCTTCTCGCTACCCTGCTGTTTTCACAAGGGGTTCCGATGCTGGTTGCAGGCGACGAGATGGGCCGTACCCAACAAGGTAATAACAACGCCTATTGTCAGGATAACGCGATTAGCTGGCTAAGCTGGGAACTGAAGCCGCAGGATCAGGATTTGCTTGAATTCACCCAACGCATTATCAATTTGCGCAAAGAACATCCCTTGCTCAGGAGACGCTATTTCTTTCAGGGACGCCCCATTCGCGGCGGCGATGTGAAAGATCTGGTCTGGCTCAATCCGGATGGAGCCGAAATGAGCGATGAAGACTGGAATCAGACATTTTCGCGTTGCCTGGGCGTGCATCTTGTCGGCGATACCTTGAATGAAACCGACGGGCGCGGACGGCGTTTAACGGACAATAATCTGCTGTTGCTGATCAATGCGCATCATGAGGACATTGCCTTTACGCTGCCGGAGTTCTATGAGCATTACTATTGGGACGTGTTGCTCGACACCTTTGATGCCGGCGGCATACCCGAACTTTCCCGCTATAAAGTCGGAAAAGACTATCCCGTGCATGGACGATCACTGGTGCTGCTGAAACAAGGCAAGTCTCAATGAGAAGATTGCACAATATGCCTTTTGGCGCATGCATGCGGCCTGATGGAGGCATCCGCTTCCGCCTGTGGGCGCCGGCGGTACGGCGGGTCGAGCTATGGCTGAAAAATGGCGAGGACAAAGAAATTATCTTACCGATGTATCCGCTCGCAGACGGCTGGTTCCAGATCGAGACTTCGCCATTACAGGCGGCACCCGGAACCTTATATCATTACCGACTGGACGGCGGGCTTAAGGTGCCCGATCCGGCGTCGCGCGCCAACCCCCAAGACGTCCACGGTCCCAGTCAGGTCGTCGATGCAATGGCCTTTATCTGGCAGGACGATAGCTGGCAGGGCCGTCCCTGGCATGAAGCGGTCATCTATGAGCTGCATCTGGGTACATTCACAAATGAGGGTACCTTCAGGGCCGCCATGCAGCGTCTCGACTACCTGGTGGAATTGGGCATTACCGCCATTGAGCTGATGCCGGTGGCGGATTTTCCGGGCACGCGCAACTGGGGCTACGACGGCGCACTGCTGTTTGCTCCTGACCACAGTTACGGTACCCCGGACGAATTGAAGACGCTGGTGCAGGCGGCGCATGCGCACGGATTGATGATCTTGCTCGACGTGGTGTACAACCACTTTGGGCCGGACGGCAATTATCTTCATGCCTATGCGCCGCAGTTCTTTAGCGAGCGCCATCACACGCCGTGGGGCGCGGCAATTAATTTTGACGGCAACAACAGCCGCACAGTGCGCGATTTTTTCATTCATAATGCGTTGTACTGGCTTGAGGAATACCATTTCGACGGTCTGCGGCTCGACGCGGTGCATGCCATTGTCGACGATAGTCGGCCGGACATCGTAGAAGAACTGGCGACAGCGATACAGGCCGGACCTGGACGCACCCGGCAGGTGCATCTGGTACTGGAGAACGACGCCAATGCAGCCAGCTATCTGAAGCAAGAAACCAGTACCGCCCAGTGGAATGACGATATTCACCATGCCCTGCACCTGCTGCTGACCGGCGAACGTGACGGCTACTATGCCGATTATGCCGATCGGCCGACACGCCATTTGGCGCGCTGTCTGGCTGAGGGCTTTGCCTTCCAGGGCGAGCCTTCACCGTTTCGCGATGGTCGGCCGCGCGGCGAGCCCAGCGGAGACTTACCGCCCGGCGCTTTCATCAATTTCATCCAAACGCACGATCAGATAGGCAACCGCGCTTACGGCGAGCGTATTGCGATGCTTGCTCAACAAAAGCCGTTGCAAGTTGCGCTGGCTGTGTTGCTGCTGGCGCCTTCGCCGCCCCTGCTGTTCATGGGCGAGGAATTTGCTGCGGCAACGCCATTCCAGTTTTTCTGCGATTTCCAGGGTGAACTGGCCGACGCAGTCACCGAGGGGCGACGGCGCGAATTCGCCGGTTTCCGTAAATTCGCTGATCCCGCCGCACGGGCGCGTATTCCCGATCCCAACGATCCGGCTACCTTTGAACGTTGCAAGCTCAATTGGGACTGTCTGGATGAACCGCAACACAAGGCCTGGCTCGAGTTTTACCGCAGTTTGTTGACGCTGCGACGCACGCATGTAGTGCCACGCCTGTCGGGCATGGACGGTGACGCCGAGTTCGAATTGGTCGGGGCGTCGGGTCTGGTCGTGCGCTGGCGTCTGGGTGACGGCGCGCAGCTGACATTATTGGCCAATCTGGGCGATGGTCCGGTCGAAGGTGTCCTGGATTTTATCAGTACGGCTTTTCATAATGATCGCACATCAAATACTCCCTCTCGGCAATTGCTCCTGCATTGCCCTACTACCCTACATCCATGTAGGTATCCTGCTGGAGAGGGTTGGGGAGAGGAGATTCAAATAATCTATCTCAGCCAACCCGACCTGCCGGAAATCCTTGCCGCCGATCGTATGCCGCCCTGGTGTGCGGCCTGGCTCATCGAGGAGGCTCAACTATGAAACATCCTGAGACGCCCGCAAGGCTTGCCGCTGACCATGGCATTACGGATGAGACCGCATCTGCCGCGCCGGTCACGCTTCCATCCGCACATGCGGATAACGGCACTCGCTGGCTATTGACGCGGGAAAACAGCGGGCGTGAAGAAGCGTTATTTCAGCCGCCCGCACCGCGCATTCCATTGTCCACCTACCGCCTGCAATTCAACCGCGATTTCACGTTTAACCAGGCGCGCGAAATTGTTCCCTATCTGCGTGAGCTGGGCATCTCGCACCTGTATGCTTCGCCCTATCTGAAGGCGCGGCCGGGCAGTCGGCACGGCTACGACATCATCGATCACAATACGCTGAATCCCGAGATCGGCACGTACGAGGAATTTGAAAGGCTTTGCACAACCCTCGCCGAGCACGGCATGGGACAGATTCTCGATATAGTGCCTAATCATATGGGCGTACAGGGCGCGGATAACGCCTGGTGGCTGGACGTGCTGGAAAACGGTCAGGCATCCGCACATGCCGGGTTCTTCGATATTGACTGGATGCCGACAAAGGCTAAGCTGCAGGGCAAGGTTCTGTTGCCGGTGCTGGGTAACTCTTACGGTGCGGTGCTGGACAATGCCGAATTGCAACTGTGCTTCGATGCGGAACGCGGTGAATTCGTCATTTATTACTACGAGCACCACTTTCCGGTGGATCCGGCGGAATACCCGCATATCCTGGCTTACCGCATGGATACCTTGAGCACCCGGTTAGGACAGGACAATCCGTTACTGATGGAATACCAGAGTCTGGTCACTGCGTTCCGTAATCTTCCGCCCCGTGATGAGGACTCGCCTGAACGTCAACTTGAGCGCAGGCGCGACAAGGAAGTGTATAAGCGTCATCTTGCCGGTCTCGTTGAGCAATCTTCCGACATCGCCGGGTTTCTGGAAGAAAACCTGAGCTTCTTCAACGGCACGGCAGGGGAATCATCCAGTTTCGATCAGCTCCACCACTTGATTGAGGCGCAAGCTTACCGGTTGGCGTTCTGGCGGGTAGCCTCGGACGAGATTAATTACCGGCGGTTTTTCGACATCAACGATCTTGCCGGGCTGCGCATGGAGAATGACGACGTTTTCGATGCGACTCATCAGTTAGTGCTACAGCTGATTCGGGAGGGTAAGCTGGACGGCCTGCGTCTGGATCATCCGGACGGACTGTACGATCCGGAGGCTTATTTTTGCAAGCTGGTCGAGCAGTGCAGCCGCACGGGGCACGCGCCTTATCTGGTGGTGGAAAAAATCCTGGCAGTACGCGAGGATTTGCGTAGCAGCTGGCCGGTGCAGGGTACGACGGGCTACGAATTCACTAACCTGCTCAACGGGCTGTTTGTGGCTACCGGTGCCGCCAAGCGTATGACGCGCCTGTATAACAGCTTCATCGGAGAGCATGTCAATTTTGATGACCTGCTCTACCGTTCCAAAAAGCTTATCATGAAGACCGCGCTGGCGGGAGAGCTGAATGTGCTGGCCAACCTGCTCTCGAAAATCGCTGAAGCCGATCGCCATACCTGTGACTACACACTGAACGGATTGCGT
>JALNYY010000144.1:0-1821 GCA_023229605.1 Methylobacter sp. | reverse complement strand
GCCTGCTTCCCGGTTTATCGCGGTTACATCAGCGCCCGCGAAGTTGCGCCGGAAGACCGCCGTAACGTCGAACAGGCAACGGCAGCGGCTAAACGCAGAAGTACAACGGCGGATACCAGTATTTTCGATTTTCTGCGTGATGTGCTCACGCTTGCCGCAGCAGACGGGAAATCGCCCGCGTATTATGAGCAGGTGCTTGCATTTGCGATGAAATTCCAGCAATTCACCAGCCCGGTCATGGCGAAAGGACTGGAGGACACCAGCGCCTATATCTATCACCGGTTGCTGTCGCTCAACGAAGTCGGCGGCGACCCGCGTCAATTCGGCGTAACCCGCACCGCATTCCATAGCGCCAATCAGGCGCGCGCAGAGCATTGGCCGCATGCAATGTTGGCCACCTCCACTCACGACACCAAGCGCAGCGAAGACGTGCGTGCGCGCCTCAATGTGCTGTCTGAAATACCGGCGGCCTGGCGGCTGGCGCTACGGCACTGGAGCCGCGCCAACCGAAGCCTGAAGCGTACGGTGGACGGAATGCCTGTGCCCACGCCCAACGATGAATATTTCATCTACCAAACATTGCTTGGCATCTGGCCGCAAGGAGAACCGGATAAAAACGAAATGGCGCGCTTTAGCGTCCGGCTGGCGGAATATCTGGTCAAGGCGGTGCGTGAAGCCAAGGTCTACACCAGCTGGATAAACCCCAATACAGCGTATGAAGATGCAATCCTGGCATTCGCCGATGCGCTGATAAATGCACCGGCGGAAAGTGCGTTCCTGACCGATTTTCTGCCTTTTCAGCGGCGGATTGCGCGGCTCGGTCTATTCAACAGCCTGTCGCAGACATTGATCAAACTCACTGTACCGGGTGTGCCGGATATTTATCAAGGTTGCGAATGTTGGGATTTCAGTCTGGTGGACCCCGATAACCGGCGGCCGGTCGATTTCGGTCACCGCCGAACCCTGCTTGATTCATTGCTGACACTTGCCACGTTGGAATCGCAGCAGCGTAGCGCCGGGGTACACGCGTTATGCGACACGCTGGAAGACAGCCGGACCAAATTGCTGGTCGTCAGAACGGCGCTGGCGTTGCGGGAACGCTGGCCGGACGTGTTTTTGCAAGGAAGCTATTTACCGCTGGCAGTCAAGGGAGAACATGCTGCTCATCTGTGCGCTTATGCCCGTATTGCCGGTGGGCGTACCGTCATTACGGTGGCGCCGCGTTTCTTCGCACAGCTGCTGGGTGAAGACGATAGGCTCCCTCTGGGAGAAAAAATTTGGGGGAATACAACAGTAGACTTACCTTTTCATCGGCGCGATACCCCATACTCATGCGCCTTCACAGGGAATGATCTGAAGCCGCAGCAACGGCGGTCCGGATGGTGTCTGCCCGTCGCACAAGTGCTGGCAGAATTTCCGGTGGGGCTGATCGTCAATGAGAGAAATTTGAAGCCCAATAGTATCGGATAAACGGTGTATTCCATCAAAAACCCGGTTTCCGTTGTTCCTGCAATACCGTTGCCTATCCTGTGATGAAGCCCCCTGCCCCCGTGCTGGGTAAATTCCAATTGTAAGCACGGAGATATTTCATTCAGGGCGGGGACTTCATCGCGATCAATCAGGACGGACTGGACTGTAAAAAAGTGTCCAAGGCTTGGGCCAACCCTGTCCGGGAATCGCCGTAATACACAGCTAACGCTCCCCAGACAGTTGTTCCAATCAGCATCGATGTAAGGAATAACCCTTTGATGAGTTTATTCATAATTCCGCCCAAAGCTTAGCGCGTAAACTCGTCCCGCAATTTCTTATAAAAAAGGTGGC
>JALNYY010000143.1 GCA_023229605.1 Methylobacter sp. | reverse complement strand
CCTTGATTAATCCGCCGATTTGGACGCAGCCTGCGATAGCTGAAGGTCATATCGACCAGCCGATCTGGGGCAGGAGAACCGTCTACGCGATAGCCCAGCGGCAAATGCTGGTCAGCGAGTTTTTTTTGCCGGAGGTTTTGGAGATTTAACGAAAAACTACAGCAGAGCGTTTGATGAAGTCGATGAAGTTGATACATGGAACAGAAACCTCCGACATGGCACATACAGCCGGTATTTTGTAGTTATGGCGCTCTTTGGGAAGATCAGTTTGCCTTCTCTCGTCTGAAACTAATTCAGCTCTCTGCTCCCGCGCCGTGGCGATAATAAGTAAATCATTTTCTCCAACACCAGATCTATACTTGTCACCCACAATACCAAGCAATAGCTTGATGCGCATAGCGTCTTGCATAACCGCATTGCTAATTTCAATCACCCACAGACCATTATCATTGAGCCATTCCCCGCAATCCGGCGTTTTATTTACCACTTCCTCAAACGCCACACTCGGCATCACCAGTTGCCTTTCCTCAGCCTGAGTCGCCATCCACTCCCACAAACCTGGAAACTGAAGCGCTGGGTAGTTATCCCATGCGTAAATCATGGATGACGCATCAAAGACCTGCAATGTGGCGCTCCAACTGATGCAAGTCTTTGATTTTCAAGTTATCAAGATAACTGCTCGCCTTGGCGAGTGTGATATATCGAGCATCCAACGCATCCAGAACCGTTCGCACAAAGGTATCGCCGAAAACATTTTTGGGCTCACGATGTCGATACATCCGATTCCCGCCATCTTTTAGCATAACTACCGACTGCGCCCGCCATTGCCGGTAAGCTGTATATCGGTCTTGGGGCAGCCGACCAGCATCCAAAAGCCTGCGCAAAATCACCTCGCCACTCACCCCCCATGCCTTGCGTGATTGCTC
Source organism: Methylobacter sp. (assembly GCA_023229605.1). Lineage (GTDB taxonomy): Bacteria > Pseudomonadota > Gammaproteobacteria > Methylococcales > Methylomonadaceae > Methylobacter_A. Next base: position 9,271 of record JALNYY010000143.1, on the reverse strand, counting down.
AAGCCATTCGTCATATTGCGATACCTCATCAGGCCGTTCCTCATCACGAATACTCGCCAGAAAAGCATCCGGCACCAATAAATGCCCCGCAAAAGCATTCGCCGCTAGTTCCTTACCTTTATGGGATTGCAAGTCATGCTCATCATCAATTGAACTCATTTTGTGTAGCAGCAAATGACCCAGCTCGTGCATGAGTGTGAACGACTGCTGGGACTCCCAATACTGCTTCTTGATAACAATAACCGGGCAAGTCGGGTAGTAAAGGGAGAAACCAAGAATCGGGTTCTCCTTCGCAATCTGCCACTTCCCGTTGTAGCCGTTACTACGAAACACCAGTATACCCTGTGCCTCCACAGATTCACGGTAGGTGTCGAAGCTGTTCCGGTCACTCAAGCCAAGCCACCGACGAGCAATATGCGCCGCCTCACGTGGATTTTTCCCATGTAAATCTGGCGAGCTAAACCCTATTCTGTCTGTATTACTCAAATCTTCGCACAGGCTCAGATACACTTCCCTCTGCTTTTCTACTCTTTCGATCAGAACCTTGAGTTTGGCAGACAACTCCGGTTTTTGGTTGGCAAGGGTGCGGAACTGTGCCGTATGAACCTGTTCCTCATCAACCTTCCCTGACTCCAAAAAGAACAGCACACCCCGACCAAAATACTCGGCGATCTTACGCAACTGATTGAACGTTATCCCATCTTCGCCTGCCATTACTCGTTCGATGCTTGTCGTAGCAATGTTAAGCTCAGCCGCAAGAGTACTCAGCGTTATGCCATGATCGGAGCAACACCACGCAATGCGTTCTGGATTAATAGATTGAATACGTTCCATATTTGGTCTTTTCAGAGAATTACTTTACATCTTGAACAATGATTTTGCTACAACACACCAGAAAAGGCAAAGTGCAGTAGCTATTTTTCACCTCTGTAAACCAGAATAAGCCTGTTCGAGCATTAAGTGTGGGCGGTCTCCGCCTACGCCACATTCGCAATAACAATAGCCCGTTTCGGCGCAGGCAAGCCTTCGCAAGTCAGTTGCGGATTTTCCGCATCCAAAAAATCCTTCAGCGAATTAAAAGTCATCCATTCCGTAGTCCGCTGCTCTTCGATGCTGGTTACGGTGACATCGACCACGCGGATATTCTTAAAGCCGCAGCGCTTTAACCAGCTGATTAGCGTGTCGCAGCTGGGCAGGAACCAGACGTTGCGCATTCTGGCGTAACGGTCTTCAGGCAACAAAACCTCACCCAGGCCGCCGTCGATAACCAGGGTTTCCAACACCAGTTCGCCGCCGGGTTGCAGACAGTCTCTTAGTTCCATCAAGTGATCGATAGGCGAACGGCGATGGTACAGCACGCCCATCGAAAATACCGTATCGAATGCCTTCAAACCATAAGGCATGTCTTCGATGCCCATCGGCAGGACGTAAACCGGCGCTGCACCATACAATTTCCTGACCAGCTGGAACTGCATGACGTTGAGCATCATCGGATCGATGCCGACCACCGTTTTGGCGCCGGCGCCCAGCATGCGCCAGCAATGATAGCCGTTGCCGCAGCCGACATCCAACACCAGACGGTGCTCCAGCGGCGCGATATGGTTTTTCAACCGGTTCCACTTCCAGTCCGAGCGCCATTCGGTGTCTATGTTGATGCCGAATAAGTTGTACGGGCCTTTGCGCCAGGGATGCAGGGCTTTTAATTGGCTTTCCAACTGATTTTTATCGGCTTGGGTCAAGTCATTGGATCGGCCTATTTGCACCGCGTCGGCATCCGGAATGCGTTGAGTCGTGGGTAATACCGGCACGCTGTCAACCAGCGCCTGCCACTGCGCCAAATTGCCATGTCTGGCCTGGTCAAAGCCCCGCTCCAGTTGCTGCGGCAACAGTTTTACCCAGGCATCGGCCTTGGCGTCGATCAGCGCATCATATAAGGGTTGATAATCGATCATTTCAACGCAATCATCGAGGCGAAGTTGAAGTATTGGAACCAGACTTCGGCGCTGTTGAATCCGACTTCGCGCAAGCGTTTTTGATGTTGGGCAAAGGTCTCGGGAATCAGCACATTTTCCAGCGCCGTGCGTTTTTGGCTGACTTCCAGATCGCTGTAGCCTTGCGCTTTTTTAAAGGCATGATGCATTTGTGTTTGCAATTCCTGCTGCCGGTCGTCATCGAATTTGAGTTTTTCCGACAGGATTAAAATGCCGCCGGGCAACAGTCCCTGGTAGATTTTTTGCAATAGGCCGAGCCGGTCTTCAAGCGGGATAAACTGCAGGGTGAAGTTTAAGACCACCACCGAGGCGTTTTCAATAGCGACCTCGCGAATGTCGGCGCACTGCACATCGACTGCGATCGGCGCCTGATCCTTTTGCAGCGCCTGCTGAAAGCGCGTCACCATCGCTTCGGAGTTATCGACGGCGACAATGCGGCAGTTTTCGGCTTCAATCTGGTGGCGCATGGACAAGGTCGCAGCGCCTAAAGAGCTGCCCAGGTCGTAGCAGACGCTATGCTCACGGGCAAAACGCGCGGCCAAAAGGCCTATCGCGGAAATAATTGCGCTGTAACCGGGAACGGAGCGTTGAATCATGTCCGGGAAAACGCCGGCTACTGTTTCGTCGAATTTAAAAGCGCCGACTTCGCCAACTGGGCTGGCATAAATGGAATCTTTCGGGAAATTCATGGATTAAAAAGCAGGGGAAGATGAGTAAGGGCGACCAACCGGCCGCCCTTATGGGTATTGCGGGGTAGAGCGTTAGGAATTCGCGGCAGTCTTGTCCGCCAATGCTTCGGCATTGCGTTTAACCAGTCCTTCAATGACCGCGTTTAATGAGCCTTTGGTTTGAACTTCATTGCTGAAAGTAGTGCGGTAGTTGGTCACCAGACTCACGCCTTCAATCATAATGTCATAGGCCTTCCATTCGCCGTCGCGCAGCACCATCCGGTAATTAACGCCGATAGGCTGTATGCCGGGTTGTAATACTTCTGTTTTTACAGTGACTTTTGTCTCGCCGTCCTGCATTTCAAGCGGCAGGAAACGGACCGACCAATCATTAAACTCCACGAAAGCGCGGGAATAAGTCCTTACCAGCAGTGTTTGGAATTCATGTTTAAACCGCTCGCGTTCATCATTAGTCGCCGTTTTCCAGAGCTTACCCAAAACCAATTCCGAAATCTTGTCGAAATCGGTATGCGGATAAATAACTTCGTTGACGAATTGCGTAATCTTGGCAAAATCTTTGGTAAACGACTTATCTTGCAGCTTTTCCTGTAATTTTGCCGAAGCCGTTTGTATCGCTTGTTGTGGAGGCAACAAGTCAGCCGCGTTTACCTTGGCAACAGGCATTAAACCAAATAATACCGCCAATAAACCGAATATTGTAACTTGCTTAGCTTTCATAAAACCCTCTAAAATCAAACTGACGAATGCGTTTACTCTCACATATCAGGGTACTAATCCCTGATACAATAGATCCTCTGTACTTAGATAGAGATTTGAGATTTCCCAAACCCTTAGAACCAAGGATAAGATGACATATAATAACATCAATTTTCCTAAAACACGCATGAGAAGAATGCGTTATAACGATTTTTCCCGTCGTTTAATGCGCGAAAACCGCCTGTCTGTCGATGACCTGATTTACCCGATGTTTGTCACCGAAGGCTCAAACCAACGGCAGACTATATCATCCATGCCGGGAGTGGAAAGACTCTCCCTGGATTTATTGCTTGAAGACGCGCATCAGCTCTATCACCTCGGCATCCCTGCGATCGCGCTGTTTCCGGTGACTTCCGCAGATAAAAAGTCGGAACATGCGGCCGAAGCTTATAACCCGGACGGGCTGATTCAGCGTAGCATCAGGGCTTTAAAAAAAGCCGTTCCCGAATTGGGCATTATTACCGATGTCGCTTTAGACCCTTTTACTACTCACGGACAGGACGGACTGGTCAATCAGGGCGGCTACGTTATTAATGACGAAACTATCGACGTACTGACCCGGCAGGCGCTGTCTCATGCCGAAGCCGGAGCGGATATTGTGGCGCCGTCGGACATGATGGACGGCCGTATCGGCGCAATAAGACAGGCGCTGGAAGAGGCAAACCATATCAACACGCTGATACTGGCTTATTCCGCCAAGTACGCCTCCAGCTTTTACGGTCCGTTCAGGGATGCCGTGGGTTCCGCCGGAATGTTAGGCAAGGGCAATAAATACAGCTATCAGATGGACCCGGCCAATTCCGATGAGGCCATGCGCGAAATTCAGCTGGATCTGCAAGAAGGCGCTGACATGGTCATGATCAAACCCGGAATGCCCTATTTGGACATCATCCGCCGAGTAAAGGACCAATACGGCGTGCCGACGTTCGCCTATCAGGTCAGCGGCGAATACGCGATGCTCAAAGCCGCCGCGATGAACGGCTGGCTGGATGAAAAACAGGTCGTATTGGAATCCCTGCTGGCCTTCAAACGCGCCGGCAGCGATGCAATCCTGACCTATTACGCCAAATCCGTAGCCCAGTGGCTGCAAGAGCACTAAAAGCAGGCGCTTTACGACGGCATGAATGCGTAGCGATTGCCGAGGCCCGGATATTTTAAAAACAATTTTGAATCCAACAACTACCGAAGTGAGGCCTGTTTCATGTCAGAAGACATCCTAATCGCCGAAAAAAAGAGATTTCAACTTGAAGAAGCTATTCTGGTTTTACTGCTTATCCTGTCGCTGGTCGGCATTGGAATCACCGACTTTTCCCCCGCCGACGGCTATGGCTACTGGATTATTATGGTTCTCCTGTTCGGCCTGTTTGCGATGATTATCGGTTGGCAGCAATCCAAGCACCGTAGCGATGATTTCAAGATTATCCTGCGCGAACAATCCATACACTGGGCTACGTCTTTGCTGGTGGTTGGAGGCGCGTTTTTAATACTGCAATCCGGGCGCATAGCCGAAGCAGAAACGGGCCTGATTATCCTGCTGATTTTATCGCTTTCGACCATACTCGACGGCCTGCGCGTAGGTTGGCGCTTTAGCCTGGTCGGACTTTTCCTGGGGGTTGCCGCTGTTGTTTCCGTTTATACGCCGCATTTTCTCTGGGTGGAGTTGGGCATCGCCATCTTAATTGTTGCAGCGACTGTTTCATGGGAATTATGGATCGAGAAAAAAGCACAATCATGACCTTAACAGACCGCTACGCAGTGTTTGGTCACCCTATCAAACACAGTAAATCGCCACGCATTCATCGCCTTTTTGCCGAACAAACAGGACAAACGCTCGAATACAGCGCACAGGAAGTGCCTGCCGAACAATTCCGGGCCTCCGTTGCGGCGTTTTTTGCCCAAGGCGGCAAAGGCTTAAATTGCACAGTCCCCCTGAAAGAGCTTGCCTGGAGCTACGCTGATCATAAAACGGAACGCGCCCGCCTGAGCAAGGCGGTCAACACGCTCGCGCTCCAGCCGGACGGTTCCATACTGGGAGACAACACCGACGGCATAGGACTGCTAACAGACTTGATGACCAATCATGCCGTCACTTTATCAGGCATCCGTATCCTGATTTTGGGCGCCGGCGGCGCCAGCCGGGGCATCATAGCGCCGATTCTTGAACAATCCCCGCAAACCCTTGTTATCGCCAACCGCACCATTGACAAGGCGGTCAAGCTGGCGGATGAATTTCACGATAAAGGTTCTGTTACCGGCTGCGGCTTTGATGATTTAGCAAACCGGCAGTTCGATTTGATTTTAAACGCGACCTCAGCCAGTTTGAGCGGCCAGTTACCGCCGCTGCCGGCCGATTTACTCGCAACAGGAGGCGTATGTTACGACCTCGCCTACGGCAACGAGCCGACCGCTTTTGTGCGTTGGGGACAGGATAATCATGCGGCAAAAAGTCTGGACGGCCTGGGTATGCTGGTTGAGCAGGCGGCGGAAGCTTTTTTTATCTGGCGCGGCGTTCGGCCTAAGACCCGGCCTGTTATTGGACTATTGAATTCAGAACGGCAAGCTTGAAGGGCAAAGGGCAAAGGGCAAAGGGCAAAAATAGCTTGCATTGAGATTTAAGAAGCCGTCAAATTTTTCGCCTTTCGCCTTTCGCCTTTCGCCTTTCGCCTTTCGCCTTTACTCTTGCACCTTTAAATACTCATTTTTCAATTGGATGTACTGCCGGGAAGAATATTCCAGAAATTCCTTTTCGGACTCCTTTAACGGTCTGGCCTGTTTGGCAGGCACGCCCACATAAAGATAGCCGCTTTCCAGTTTTTTCCCCGGCGGAACCAGAGCCCCGGCTCCCAACATCACATAATCTTCAAGAACAGCGCCGTCCATAATAATCGCGCCTATCCCTACCAGACAATAATCGCCAACGGTGCAGGCGTGAACCACAGCCCTATGCCCTATAGTAACGCCTTTGCCTATGGTTAAAGGATAACCTTGGGCCGTATACCTGCCGGCGTGAGTGACGTGCAATACAGAACCGTCCTGAACATTGGTGCCGGCACCAATAGTGATGCTTTCAACATCGCCTCTGACCACCGTCGTGGGCCATATCGAAACATTATCGCCCAAGGTGACGTCGCCGATTACCACGGCGCTGTCATCTATAAAAACCGCCTTGCCAATTTTAGGTTGTTTATCGTTAAATTTTCTAACTGTCACCTTAGCTCTCCTTCTTGCGCATTCAATCGACACATTACTCCTGCACCCGATTCAACGCATATAAAGCCGCAACCAAAACAATCAAACTGGGAGCAACCGCCATTAACGGCGGATTAAGATCGTAAATCAACCCGATGTGCCCGACAATTTTATCGATAATATTAAACACCATGCCGATAACAACGCCTATCATCATCCTGGCGCCGACGTTAACACCGCGTTTAACACCGATAACAAAGGGTGCGGACACCAACAGCATCACAAAAACAACCAGAGGATTTACCACCCGCCCCCAGAACGCCAACTCAAACTCGTGCGATTTTTGATGATTATCCTTTAAATATTCAATATACATAGCCAGATCATACATGGACAGATTGTTCGGATTGACCACAACAATCTCCAATAAATCCGGGGCGACGGTAGACTGCCATATTTGCTCGCTTTGCTTGCTTGCAGTCATCTGCTCTATTGAAATATCCGATTGTTCGATTTTTTCCAATTTCCATTGCTCATTGCCCTGAAAAACAGCTTTCTCGGCATGTATTGAATGGCGTAAATGACGCCGATCATCCAGTTCGTAAATACTGATGTCGGCCAGACTTCCGTCATCTTCTATTTTTCGTACATTAATGAATTTGTTGCCTTCGCGCAGCCAGAGTCCATATTTGACGCTCATAATAACCTTCCCCTCATCAACGGCGGCAACTTTAATCATCTGTGCCGTCCGTTCGGCTGCCGGCGCGAGAAACTCGCCGACCAATATTGAAATAATGACCAGAATCGCGCCGGCCAGCATAACCGACCTGATAATGCCCAAAATGGACAAGCCCGCCGCGCGCATGGCGATAAGTTCGCGGTTATTGCCCATCGCGCCCAATATGAACAGACTACCTAATAAGGCCGATGCCGGCATCAATTCATAGAAAACCGAAGGTGAACCCAGGGCAACATAATAAAAAATTTCTTTTAAACCGTAGTGCCCTTTACCGAGATCCTTTAGCTGATCACTGAAGGTAAACAAATTGAATAAGGTCAATAATAATATAGCGGCGACAAAAGAGCCTTTTAAGATTTCCCTGACTATATAGCCTGTTAATACATTCACTTATGCACCTTTGCCCTGACCTGCATAATAAGCCATTTCCATCCGTATAATCTCGCCAATAAAATACCGCCTATCAACAACAGGAGTGTATTAACACCAAAAGCTCCCAGCCACGCGGGGATAGTTTGGTTCATTACCCAGCTTTGGCTGACGCGAATAAGATTGCCATAACTGAAATAGATCAGAAAGCCGACCAGCATATTCCCGTACACACCGCCGCGAGGCGACATCTGGGCCAAAGGCACGGCAATAAAACTAAGCAACACGACCCCCATAGGAATAGAAAACCGGCGCTGCAATTCGGCAATATCGGTTATTTGGTCGGAACTCATTAGCGTATCGCTGGGAGCCGACTCCCTATCCAATTTAGCCGCTGTCGCTTCCTTAGTCTCCATTCTCACGGCGTATTCGGAGAACTGTTCAACCACAAAGTTTACGGCTCCCGGTTGCCCCTGTATGCGCTCGCCATTTTCCAAAATAACATAGCGTCCGTCAGGCAAATCTTTCAATCTGCCCTCTTCGGCGTTAATAATCGCCAAACGGTTTCCCTGCCTGTGCTGTACAAAAACCTGATACATTTTTTTATCGGCATCAATTTTTTCCACATAAAAAACCAGGTCCCCTCCGCTGTATTCACTAAACTTTCCGGCCGCAACACCTCGAATATCGGCCGACTCCTTATCCTGATGCATGAGCTGCTCCATCGTCGATTCCGCCCAAGGCGAGACGTAGAATGACAAGCCGGCCGCCAACGCGCTTAAAGGAAAAACCAGCACGAATATAGCTCGATAGACCGTTCCCGCGCCGCCTCCCGCAGACGCCACTGCCGACATCTCCTGGTCTCTGTACATTCTTCCCAAGACCATCAACACCGCCATAAACAAGGCTGCCGGTAAAAAGGCTGCGCTGGCGATAATCGTTTTCAAGCCCAGAACGGTCAACAAGGTTTGATTGGAGACCTGCCCTTCAATAGCCTTGTCAAGAACCCTGATAAACTGCCGACTGACGATAATAACAACAATCACCGACCAAACCGCCATCAACGTTCTTAACAAATCCAAGGCTATCATTTTATCCAGAACGGTGACTAACTTACGCCGCCCCGTGTTATAGCCTTTAGTCCAATTCGCTTCCAAGCGTGTCTCCCCCAATCAAAAATGAGTATATGTTGTGCAACAAGCACGAGGTCAAAAGTATCGACATGAACCTGAGCCTGCAAATTATCGACCATTTTATAGAATCAGCGCCATTATAAGTAGCTCATTATACTTGCACCGATATTTTGCATACTTTTACAAAACTGTAGCCCTCGCCATAATTCATGTCTAACAAATTGATTATACTTGCATTTTAATTTATTTGCCTTGATAAAAGTGTACAGAGCGCCGGATTGTATTATCATTGTAAGCATTTACCACGACCTGCGACTCTATCTAAAGGAACAGCAAAACATGACACTAGCGTCTTTCCGTCAATGCGGGATAAAGGGAGCAATAATCGTTGTTACCGGATTTATA
>JALNYY010000142.1 GCA_023229605.1 Methylobacter sp. | reverse complement strand
CTGCCCAAGGCTTGCAGGGTGTCCAGGCTGGCGATGGCGATGTCCAGCGTTTCCGGGTCCAGGCTGCCGAAGCCTTCGTCGATAAACAACGACTCAACCTGGGTTTTGTTGGATGACAAGGATGCCAAACCCAACGCCAGCGCCAGCGACACCAGAAAGCTTTCGCCGCCGGACAGGCTGTGTACGCTGCGCACGTCGTCGGCCATATCGCGGTCTATGATTTGCAGTTCCAGGTCGCTGCCCGGCACGCGTTGCAGGGCATAGCGCTTGGCGAAGTCTTCAAGATGCTGGTTGCTGTGCGCCAGCAATGCTTCCAGGGTCAGGCTTTGGGCAAAAGTACGGAACTTTGCGCCGCTTTTCGAGCCGATTGTGTCATTCAGGCTTTCCCATTGATCCCAACGGTCTCGTTGGCTGTCCAGTTCCGCTTTCAACGCGCGCCCGGTTTCGATTTTTTTATCGTCTTCCCGCAGCAGTATGACTTGCTCTTCTTTTTGGCTATGCGCAAGCTGTCTTTGCTGCTGCAATTCGGCCGACAGTTTATTGGCCTCTTCCTCAGCTATTTCGACAGGATGGCTTTGCTGCTTAACGCAATCGTCGGCCTTAACTTTTACTAAGGCCAAAGACTCTTGCAGGGCGCGCTCCAATGCCGCCATTTGGGTTTTCTGTTCAGCCAGCCAGCGCTCGTCTTTTTCCAACAACCGGCTTAACTGCTCAAGATCGATGCCCTGCTTTTGCAACGACTGGTTCAGAGCGCTTAGGGCTTTTTCCAGGTTGCCGTAACGCCTGCCGGTCTCGGTTTGCCAATGCTGCTGATTTTGCTTATGGGTTGCCAGCTCTGTTTCCGCCTGACTGACACTATTACCGGCCTGCTGGTGAGCGGCTCTTGCGGCCTGCACATTTTGGTTAACGGTTTGCTCGTAACTGTCGGCAGTAACATTCGGCAACACCGCTTCGCGCTCGACTGTCAGTTTTTGTTGCTCTGCTGTTTGAGTCGTTAGCTCGGCTTGTTTAATTTTATATTGTTGCCGGGATTGTTTTAATAATTGCTCGGCAAGCTTTTCATCATGGTTGATTTTTTCCAGGGCTTGGGCGGCTGTTTCAATTTGCTGCTCGGTACGCTGGAATTGCTGCGCTTTTGCCGCGCAATCGTGCCTGAACGCTACTGTAGAAGTCTGCAAACGAGATTGCCAGTTGTCCAACTGGCTGAACGGCGTCGCCAATAAATCGACGATAGTTTTCAGTTGTTTTTCCATCTCCTGAATACCGGCAACAACATGTTCCAGGTCGGTTTTGTTTTTGGCGTATTGCTTATCCAACGCGGCGTGTTCGACAGACAAGTTTTCCTTGTTCAGCTTAGCCGCATCGAATAAATCCTGCTCCGCCTTAAGCTGTTTTTGTAATTCAAGAGCCGCTTTTTCCTGCTGCTTGATTTGCTCCAGCACGGAATTAACCTGTTCTCCATGACCTTTAAGGACAGGCAAAAGCTGCACATCGGTAACGGAAAAATCAGGCGACTGCCAAGGATGGTGGAAGTGTCGCAATTGGTCGGGAACCGATGCGACCTTCTCGCGCAGGGTTAATGCGGCCCAATCACTGCCGCATTGAGCCAGTTTTGTCTCTGCCTCGGCCAACGTTTTGGCCAGTGCTGTTTTTTGCTCCTCTCCCTGACTGATGCCTTTGGTCAATTCGGCGATAGTTTTAATCAACGTTTCATTTTGGCTTTCCAGTTCGGCGACTCGTGCCGACTGCGCTTCGGCATGCTCATTGCCTACGCTGACATGATCTTTCCAGGGATGCTCAAGCGCCCCGCAAACCGGACAGGGCTGCTCGTCCTGCAACAAAGAACGGAATTGTTCGGCGTTTTTATGCGTTGTCGCCTGTATCAAATCCAAGGCTTTTTTAGCCTCGATCAGTGCGACACTGTTAGCCGTCTGCTGCTGATTTACCGTTTGCAGTTGCAGCGCACTGTCATTAATTGCCTGTTCGGCAACCGCCAGTTTATCCCCGTCGTGCTTGATAGCCTGTTGCAGCTCCTGTGCATTACTCGCCAGTTTCAGCGCCAAGGTGACATGCTCGCGCTTGACTTCAAGCTCGCCTTTGGCACTATGCAGATCATCAAGGGACTGTTGGCTGTCCTGTGTTTTCAGTTGGGCCAGCGAATGTTGATGCTGTTCCAGTTTGTTGTGCCTGTCGTCAATCGCCAGCTTTAGCTCTGCCAAGCTGAGTTCATCGCTGGTAACCGCCTGCCTTAAACGATCCGCGTCAAGTTCGGAATCTGTTTTCCGAGTGTTCAAGGATTGATAGCGCTCCAGCTCGGCATCCCAGCGGCTCCATTCGGCGGCGGTGGACTTGATCGCCTGGTTTTGTTCCAGCCAAATATTAAGCTGTTGCAGCTCCAAGCTTTGTTCCGCCTGCCGCGCCAATAAGGCTTGATGTCCTTGTTCTGCGCCGCCCAACACTTTAAGCAATTGATTTTCTTCATCGGTTAAGGTGATGACAGCTTGCCGAATAACATCCATGCGGGTGTCCAATGCACGCGCTTTGATTAACACCGGTTGCGTCTGCTGTTGTTGCTGTTCGGCTTCGGCTAGCGCAACGGCAAGAGTCCCAAGTTGTTCTTTTGCCGTTTGCAGTTTTGCGTCAACGGCTAACTGCTGATCGTTGCTGTCTTTGAGCTTTTGCCGGGCTTCAAGGTGCTCCGCGTTTGCTGTTTGGTACTGACTTAACAACGGCCTTAACGGCTGTGCGGCTTCGACTTTTTGCATGAACTGCCGCTCTGCTTCCGCCGCATCCCACGCCTTTTGAGTAGCGGTAAGAGCGTCACGGGCCACCCGTTCGGCCTGTTGCAGCTTTTTCAGTTCGGCATACCAGTCGATGATTTTTTGGTTGCTTCCGATTTGTTTATCCAGGTCGGCCAGCTGGGCTATGAATTGATCCCGCTGTTGTTCCAGCAGTTGACGAGCCGTTTCATCCAGCGGAATTTGATCCTGCATTCGGTTTGTAATCAGGGTTAGCGCGTCTTTTTCCTGTCTGGCCCGCTCGAATGCGGCGATAGACAGCGTGGAATACAGTTCGGTGCCGGTGATGCGCTCCAGCAAACTGGAACGCTCGTCTTTTTTGGCTTTCAAAAACGCGGCAAAATCGCCCTGAGCCAATAACACCGAGCGGCGGAACTGGTCGAAGTTAAGGTCGATCAACTCACTGATCATTTCCAAGGTGTTCTTCTTGCCCTGCCCGATGCGCTGGCCGTCGTCAATTTTGCTTAACGTGACTTCCTGCGCCTGCAAGCGCCCGTCAGCTTTGCCTCGGGCCTTGCTGACTTCCCAGCGCGCACGGTAATGGTGCTTGTCCTTGCCGATAAAATCCACTTCGGCATAGGCGTGGCTGGTGCCGCGGCGCAGTATCGAGCGCACGTCATTACTGGTCACGCGCAGGTTTTCATCCTCGTCTTTGTGGCCTACCGCAAAACCGTGGCCGTCCGGCAAGCGCGGCATTTTGTCGTACAGCGCCAAGCACAATGCATCCAATATCGTGCTTTTACCGGCGCCGGTTTGTCCGGTAATGGCGAATAATCCGGCCTGCTCCAAGGGACCTGCATTCAGCAAAATCTCGAACGGCTCGGCCAAGCTTGCCAAATTTTTTCCGCGTATCGCTAAAATGCGCATTATTCCGTTCCTTGCAGGCTTTCAACCAATTCGTTAAACAACGCACTCATGGCTTCGGGCGCTTCCCGGTCGTACTTGTTTTGATAACAGCGCTGGAAAACATCCAGCGGTTGCAGTTCTTCGAGGCGTTCTTCGATTTTCAGATCGGCCAGACTTTTTTCGCTGCCGCTGTACGCCTTGGATATTTTCAGTAAACGCAGCGGCAGTTTGGCGATGACTTCTTCGATCTGCTGGTGCAATCCGGGCTCCGGTTTTTCCAGCCTGATGCGCAATTCAAGCAGCGGCCTTTGCTCGATCGGCAGATCGTCCAGAATCAGGTTCTCCAATTGCCCGATCACTTCCGGCAACACGGCAAAATCCTTGCCGTTGGGAATCCTGAGCAATTGAACGCTACGGGGGATTTTAACGGCGGCGGTTTCAACCGGCTGACCCGCCCGAATATCGACCTGAACGACCTGATGCGGATAATCGGTTTCATCAAACGACAGCGGAATCGGCGAACCGCTGTAGCGGATATGCTCGTTTGCGCCGACTTTTTGCGCCAGATGCAAATGGCCTAATGCCACATAAGCAATATCGTCGGGAAATAATTCAACCGGCAATGCATGCTGGTTGCCGCCCAGTATTTTGCGCTCGCTTAATTCGGACACCGCGCCGTTGACCATATAACAATGCCCGGTCAGGATCAGGCTTTCGGCATTGCGCGCCTTTTGTTGCAGCTGCGCGAACAATTCGGCATAAAGCGCTTTCATGCCGGAGATTAACGGATCGTTGTCCTGCTCGCCTAGCGGCAGATCGGCATTGCGCAAAAACGGCATCGCCCCGCACCAGGCTTTAATCTCGCCCGCCGCATCGGTCAGCGGGACCAGCAAGCGCTCCCAATCGATATTGCCCAGTCCGTCGCGCGACAAGCCGCCGACCACGGTAACGCCCAGGGCGTTGAGAATCGGGGACGGCGCATCCAGCCGTGACGCGGAATCGTGATTGCCGCCGATTAACACAATATCCAGATTCGGCAGCCGGGTTCTGGCCTTGACCAGAAAATCGTAAAGCTGCGATTGCGCGGCGGAGGATGGGTTGGCCGAATCGAAAATATCACCGGCAACAATCAACGCATCGGCCTGTTTGTTGTGCATTTCATCCAGCAACCAGTCCAAAAACTGCTGATGCTCCAGTTGCCGCGAAACGCCATGCAGATGATGCCCCAGATGCCAGTCTGCGGTGTGAAATATTCTTAACATTAGTTTTCTATTTTAAAGGGTTTGATGGTGAGCAATATAGCGCTGGTTCAGCCATTTGCATAAAGCATCGAGATAAAGCATGATGTTGGGCATGCTCACCGATTAGAAGTTTTTTATATTGCTCCAGGATTAGATTGACCACCGTTGCTGAATAAATTAGTCATTGTTCGCGCTCAGAAAATATTATAAAAAAAAGCTTGGACGCGAAAAAATGAAGTGTCCATGCATGATGATTTATTTCAAATAGAACTGTAAACACTAAACTTATAAAGCTGTTTCTGGCTGGTTAGAGCCATTATAATGTCACATATTTTTCAACAATAGGGTATCGCTCGTGCATGTTAAACAACTCAAGCTAACCAATTTCCGACGCTTTGGCGAGCTGACTATACCTTTCTATGATGGGGTAGATGCTATTGAACCTAATGCAATCGTTTTTATCGGTAATAACGGTGCTGGAAAAACAGCTATTTTAGATGCGCTGGCATTAAGTTTAAGCTGGCTGGTAGCACGGATTAATCGAGAAAAAGGTAGTGGCGGTAGTCTTGCTGATGCGGACATTTTAAACGGTAAAAATGCCTCTACTATTGGCTTACAGATAGACTATGACCAGTCGACTTATGAATGGTTATTATCTAAGACACGTAAAGGACGGGTAAAAACATCTGATAGTCAGTTAAGTGATGTGACTAGATTGGCTGGCTGTTTCAGAGAAAAACTAACAGGTGATCAACAAACATCATTACCACTGATTGCTAATTATCCAATTGAACGTGTTGTGTTGGATATCCCATTAAAAATTAGAACCCGCCACAGTTTTGGCCAACTTGATGGTTATGACAATTCATTGCAACAAGGAGTTGACTTTAGACGTTTTTTTGAGTGGTTTAGAGAAAGAGAGGATGCCGAAAATGAAATTCGCTCATCTGAAATGCGACAACAATTTAATGAGCTTTATGAACAATACAAAAATAAAACTGAACATAAACTTGAAAATATTGCCGATCTGTTCAAAGCACTTAACCAAATAGAAGCAACTGCTCGTGACCGTCAGCTTACAGCTATACGTGTCGCTATAGAATCATTTATGCCCGAATTTGATAATTTACGGGTACAACGCAAACCACGGCTACAAATGCTGATAAACAAAAACGGCAAAGCATTAGATGTCGGTCAGCTTTCTCAAGGTGAAAAATCATTAATGGCCTTAGTCGGTGATATTGCCCGACGACTGGCGATGATGAATCCGGCATTGCAAAACCCGCTTGAAGGCTCTGGTATTGTATTGATTGATGAAGTGGATATGCATTTGCACCCCAACTGGCAACGAGCGATTATCGGCAATCTAAATAGGACATTTCCGAACTGCCAATTTATTTTAACGACCCACTCACCGATAGTCATTAGTGAAACGCCCAATCTACTTTGCTACGCGCTTAACAATGGCGGATTAGAAAAGCTGCCTAATCTTTACGGTATGGATGTTAATCAGGTCTTGTTGCAGGATATGGATGCTGACATTCGTAATGCCGACATACAAAATTCTCTCGATCAGTTACGGGATAATCTGCAAGACGGCAAACTGAATGTTGCCAAACAGCTTCTTACCGAACTGGAAAGCAAAATTGCTATCGACCATCTGGAGCTTAATAAAGCAAGACTACTTATCAGGCGATTGGAACTGCAACGTGCGTAAAATCACCAAAGGATCAGAGCCATCAGAGTTAACAACGTGGAAACGTAAAAACCCGCATGGACAATATACGGACTTGTCTCATATAGAGCGTCAGGCTATTAATGATGCGGCGCGCAGTGAGCAGTTTGGCTTATGCGCCTATTGTTGCAAGAAGATTAATGCCCAAAACAGCATGAATGAGCATATTGAGTCTCGTCGTTTGGTTCCCAGTCGCCAACTGGATTTCAGCAATATCGTCGCATCCTGTACAACACGGGGACGATGTGATTTGGCTCATAAGTCTCAACCTTTGCTCCTGACACCGCTAATGGCTGAATGCGAAACCGAACTAAAATTTTATCTATCAGGTAAAGTAAAGGGGCTAACTCCACGATCAACAGATTCTATTGCAATATTAGGCTTGGATAGTCGCGCAATTCGGGAGGAACGCAAACAAATGGTAGATAATTTGATATTCCCAGATAAAACCGATGAGTTACAACTTCTAGGTGATGACTTACTTGCTGTTTTAATTGATGACTTTCAGGAACCTAACGGAGATGGTCAACTCCCTCCATACAGTCCTGTACTGGTCAATATTATCCGGCAGTTTTTAGCCGCCTGATAACCTCCAAATCATATTAACACCGAACATCCAACTCGGCTTCCATATCCATAATATTTATTTGTCATCCATCAACCACACTCCATCCCAACCGCCGAGCGCTTGAGCCTTGCGGCACTGTTTGACGTAAGCTTGACATACCGGATCATCCGGCAAGCTATTGAAAATCGCTTCGGCTTCCGCCCACAAGCCTGCGCGGCACAAGTCCAGGGCTTCTCGATAACCGGCCAGATCGGGTGATGCGGTCATGCCGGCTTGGCCCTGCAGTTCGAACACTCTTACCGGGGCATCGCGGCCAACCACCTTGATCATGCCGATTTCCCGGCCGATGAAGTCATTCCCGCCGCCCGCTTGCAGCCACGTCGCTTCCGAGACCATGATCGCCGTGCCGAATACTTTGTTGGCGCTCTCCAATCGCGACGCCAGATTGGCCGCATCGCCGAGGATGGAGTAATCGAAGCGTATCTTGCTGCCCATATTGCCGACCACCACCTCGCCGGTATGCAGGCCGATGCGCGCCTTCAGCTCGCAGCCCGCCGTGGCTTTGAAGTCCCCGGCGCGCTCCTTCAGGCGCTGTTGGCAACGCAAGGCGGCCCGGCAGGCGCTGGCGGCATGGTCGGGTTGGTCCAATGGCGCGTTCCAGAAAGCGACTATGCCGTCTCCCTGATATTTATCCAATGTGCCGCCTTCATCCAGGATGATGTTGCTCATGTCGGTCAAATAATCGTTGAGCAGGGCGGTCAGCGGTTCCGGCTCCATGCGCTCGGCCAAGCGCGAGAAGCCTTCCAGGTCTGAAAATAAGATGCTGAGCGTCTTGCGCTCGCCGCCTAATTGCAGGCGCGAAGGATCGGCCATGATTTGCTCGACGACCTTGCAGCTGACATATTGGGTCAACGCGGTGGTGACCAATTGTTTTTGCTTCGACAAGTCCTGGCTTTCCAACGCGCGCACCACGGTCAGGCGCAGCATTTCGGGTTCCCAGGGCTTGGAAATGTATTTGTAGATTTGCGCTTCGTTGATGCAGCGCATCAGCGACTCGGTGTCCGCATAGCCGGTCAGCAAAATCCGGATGGCCTGCGGCTGCTGTTCCAGCGCATATTTAAGCACTTGGTCGCCGCTGATTTCGGGCATGCGCTGGTCGCAGATGATCAAATCCACCGCTTCGGTAGCGAGGATCTTGATGGCTTCGGCCCCCGATGTGGCCTTTAAGGTGCGGTACCCTTTGCGGAACGAGCGCTGTAGGCTGTCAACGATGTCGACTTCGTCGTCAACAAAAAGCAGGGTATGCATGGACATGGTTTTGAGGTTTATGCCTTAAGCTATGTGGGGCGGGCATGCTGTTTATGCCCGCCATTTGTCTTCGATGCCGGGTACGCTGCGCTAACCCGGCCTGCGATTCAATCAAGAGAGACCCAAAACATCCTGCATGTCGTACAAACCTCTGTCCTTATCGGCCAGCCAGACCGCCGCCCTGACTGCGCCGTTGGCAAAGGTCATGCGGCTGGTGGCCTTGTGGGTGATTTCCACCCGCTCGCCGTCGTCGGCAAACATGACGGTATGCTCGCCGACGATGTCTCCGGCTCTAATGGTTGAAAAACCGATGGTTTTTCTGTCCCGCTCACCGGTATTGCCTTCCCTGCCGTAAATCGCACAGTCCTTTAAATCCCGGCCCAGCGTATCGGCTATCACTTCACCCATGCGCAACGCGGTGCCGGATGGCGCATCGACTTTATGCCGGTGGTGGGCCTCGATCACTTCAATGTCGGTGTAATCGCCCATGACTTTGGCGGTCATTTCCAGTAACTTAAGCGACAGGTTGACGCCGACGCTCATGTTGGGCGCCATCACTATCGCCACGTCTTTGGCCGCCTCGGAAATAAGGGCTTTTTGCGCATCGCTGTAGCCGGTGGTGCCGATGACGATCTTTTTTCCGGCCTCGCGGCAAGTCTCGATAAAGGCCATTGAGGCATCGGGCCGGGTAAAATCGATCAACACGTCGAATTGATCGACAACGGCCGCCAGGTTATCGACGACTTTTACGCCGACAACGCTGATGCCGGCCAATTCGCCAGCGTCGCGGCCTATCGCAAGACTTTCCGGACGGGACACGGCAACGGCTAATTCGGCGTTTTTCGCCAGCGCCGCCGCTTTAATCAAGCAAAGGCCCATGCGGCCGGAGGCGCCTACTACAGCAATACGCATCATGACTTATCCTGTTAATTTGTCGAAAAAGCTTTTTACGCCGTCAGTCCATGAGGATTCTTGAGGGCTATGGTGTTTGCCGCTGCCGGATAGGGATTCGCTGAGCTGCTCAACCAAGGCTTTTTGTTCTTTGGTCAGATGCACCGGCGTTTCAACCTGCACTTTGCACAGCAAGTCGCCGACCGCTCCGCCTCGGACCG
Organism: Methylobacter sp.; assembly: GCA_023229605.1. GTDB lineage: Bacteria > Pseudomonadota > Gammaproteobacteria > Methylococcales > Methylomonadaceae > Methylobacter_A. Next base: position 613 of record JALNYY010000142.1, on the reverse strand, counting down.
GCTTCACGCCTTTGCCGCGCAACCTGAATAGCTTTCCGGTTTGCGTTTCGGCGGGGATTTTCAACAGCACTTTGCCGTTCAAGGTCGGCACTTCCAACTCGCCGCCCAAACAGGCGGTAGGAAAGCTGATCGGCACTTCGCAGTATAAATTCGCGCCATCGCGGGTAAAAATCTCATGGTCTTTTACCTGAACCTGGACGTAAAGGTCGCCTGCCGGGCCGCCGAATTCTCCGGCTTCGCCTTCTCCGGCCAAGCGTATGCGGTCGCCGGTATCGACGCCTGCCGGAATTTTTGCGGACAGGGTTTTATTTTCCTGGACTCGACCCTGACCGTAGCACACGCCGCAAGGATCTTTGATCTGTTTGCCGGAACCGCGGCAGGTCGGACAGGTTTGCTGCACCGAAAAGAAACCCTGCTGCATCCTGACTTGACCGTGACCGTGGCAAGTTGAGCAGATGACTGGGCTGGAACCTTTTTTGGCGCCGGAACCGCTACACTCGCCGCAGGTGACCAGCACCGGCACGCGGATTTTGGCGTCGGTGCCGAATACGGCTTCTTCAAGCGTTAATTCCAGGTTGTAACGCAGGTCCGAACCGCGTTGAACATTGCTCCG
>JALNYY010000141.1 GCA_023229605.1 Methylobacter sp. | reverse complement strand
CGCTATAAAGAAGGCATAGGCAACAGGTCTTCTGCGCGTATTTTGTCCAGCTTGCGGCGCTTCTACGGCTATTACATCAGGGAAAACAGCATCAAAGTCGATCCGACTGCATTGATAGAATCGCCCCATATCGGTCAGCCCTTGCCCAAATCGCTATCTGAAAAAGATGTCGAGTTATTGCTGGATGCGCCTGAAGTTACTAATCCTCTGGGGTTTAGGGACAGGACCATGCTGGAAATGCTGTATGCCACAGGGCTTAGGGTATCGGAGCTGGTCAATTTAAAGTTCGAGCAGATCAGCTTCAGGCAGGGCGTGGTCAGAATTATCGGCAAAGGCAACAAAGAGCGATTGGTGCCGGTCGGAGAAGAAGCCATGAGCTGGCTGGAAAATTATATGAGCCAGGCCAGAAAGACACTTCTCGGCGAGCGGCAATGCGATTACCTGTTTGTCACCAACCGGGCGGACAGCATGACAAGGCAGGCTTTTTGGCATATTATCAAACGCCATGCAAAAAAAGCCGGAATCAATAAAGAGCTGTCGCCGCATACGTTAAGACATGCTTTCGCCACGCATTTGTTAAACCATGGCGCCGATTTACGCGTTGTGCAATTACTGCTTGGGCATTCGGATTTATCGACCACGCAGATCTATACCCATATTGCCCGCGAAAGGCTAAAAGAATTACATTCAAAATTTCATCCAAGAGGATAGCTAAGATGGCTCAAAATATTCACCCGACCGCTTACATAGCGCCGGATGTGTCGCTGGGCGACAATGTTACGGTAGGGCCTTTTGCCGTTATTGAAACGGGCGCTCAATTGGGTGCTAACTGCCAGGTGGGCGCTCACGCCGTGGTGCACAGCCATGTAAAAATGGGTGACGGCAATATTTTGCATCCGCATGCCGTATTAGGTGGGTTGCCGCAAGATACCAGCTTTAAAGCCGAAACGGTTTCCTGGCTGATCTGCGGTGACAATAATGTTTTCAGAGAGGGCTTTACAGCGCATCGTGCCTCTAAAGAAAACGCCGAGACTCGCATCGGTTCAGGCTGTTTTTTTATGAACAACAGCCATGTCGCGCATGATTGTACTGTCGGGAATAACACCATATTCGCCAATAATGTCGCGATCGGCGGATTTGTTGAAGTCGGCAATAATGTTTTCATCGGCGGGGCCGTAGTTGCGCACCAGTTTTGCAGAATCGGTTCATACGCGATAGTGCAGGGTACGACCGGCCTTAACATGGACGTGATTCCTTTTATGCTGATTGGCGGCCGCCCCGCACGGCATTATAAGTTGAACACCGTAGGGCTAAGACGCGCAGGCATTACCGGAGACCGCTATAAAGTGCTGTCGGCGGCATTCCGCCTGCTGAAGAACAAGAAAAGCCTGGACGGCCTGGAAGAAACAGAAGAATTAAAGCAATTGAAAGACTGGCTGGCGGTTAAGTCCAAGCGCGGCTTGCATGGCTTTGTTGATGTGTCGGGCTAGATTGATAATAGAACGCGGATGACGCAGATTAAGCGGATTATCACGGATAAAGCTATTAGAGCATTTGTTAAAATGCTTAACTATGGGTTCGACTTCTTTTAAAATCCGCGCAAATCAGTCCAATCTGTGTTATCCGCGTTCTATTTTTTAAATGATTAAATTCAGTGCTTGATTTTTACTGAAAAATCAAGCTTGTCGGCTTAAATCTGCCGTATCTGGTATCATAAGCAATTGAATGACGGCAGTTCGTCGCCATTTGCGCCAACCTAAAGAGTCCTCGTGAACACTGCCGAATTTTCATCCCTAGCTTTAAAGCCTGCCCTGCTTGAAAACATTGAATCCATGGGTTATACCCATTTAACGCCTATCCAGGCGGAGAGCCTGCCGCATATTCTTGAAGGCAGGGATGTGATTGCCCAGGCTAAAACCGGCAGCGGTAAAACCGCCGCTTTCGGCATTGGGCTGTTGTCCAAACTGGACTTGAACAGTTTCAGGGTTCAGGCGATGGTCGTTTGCCCGACGAGGGAGCTTGCCGATCAGGTTTGCAAAGAGATTCGGCGGTTGGCGCGGTTCACGCAAAATATCAAGGTATTGACCTTGTGCGGCGGCGTACCTTTCGGGCCGCAGCTGGGTTCGTTGGCGCATGGCGTTCATGTGGTAGTCGGCACGCCGGGGCGGTTGCAGGAGCACTTGCGCAAACGCAGCCTGCGCTTGAGTAACCTAAAGGTTTTGGTGCTGGACGAGGCCGACCGGATGCTGGACATGGGCTTTGAAGAGGCTATTACGGATGTGGTTTCATATGCGCCGACGCACCGGCAAACCTTGCTGTTTTCAGCTACTTATACAGATCCTATTAGAGAAATAAGTCAGAAATTCCAGTTCAAGCCGGTTTCAGTCAGCATTGAAACCAGCCACCACGACAGCGATATTGAGCAGCATTTTTTCCAGGTGGAAAAATCCAAAAAGCTCAGCGCGCTGGGCTATCTTTTATCCTACTACCGGCCTGAATCAACCGTGGTCTTTTGCAATACCAAAAGGGATTGCCAGGATGTGGCGAGTTCACTTGAAAACAGTGGTTTCTCTGTTCAGGCGCTGCATGGCGATCTGGAGCAAAAGCATCGGGATCAGGTGCTGGTTCGTTTTGCCAACAAGAGCTGTTCGGTGCTGGTGGCGACCGATGTGGCTGCGCGGGGGCTGGATATCAAGGATATGCAGGCGGTGATTAATTATGAATTGCCCTGGGACCCTGAAATTTATGTTCATAGGATCGGGCGTACCGGTCGCGCCGGTAAAAAAGGCTTGGCGCTCAGTCTATGTACGGAAAAAGAATTAAACCGGGTCAAAGCTATTGAAGAATATCAAAACATTCCTGCCAAATGGGACGAAGTGGCGCCTTTTCAAATGAGCCATGAGCCGCGCTTCGAGCCGCCGATGGTGACTTTGTGGATAGACGGCGGACGCAAGAACAAAGTGCGTCCCGGCGATATACTGGGCGCGTTAACCGGCGACTCCGGGATTGCAGGCAGCGAAGTGGGCAAGATCGATATTTTTGACGCCCATGCTTATGTGGCTATCAAGCAGGGCAGCGTTGATAAAGCCTTGGCTTGTTTGAGAAACGGCAAAATAAAAGGGCGCAACTTTAATGTCCGTAAATCACAGTGGGGATGAAGCGTCGGGTTAGAGTAATCTAACCCGATCTGAAAAGCTAAGCGCTTTTGGCTCTGGGCTTGCTTCCGGTGTGATTGCCGCCGGGTTTACGTGGCTGGTTTGAGTTTCTACTCGGGCGCGGCCCGCGTGGCGGCTCCGGCGGCATAGGCGGCGCAACTGCGGAGGCCTCAAAACCGGCAATTTGTTCGCGTTTAATCTCTTTGCCGATCAGTTTTTCAACCAAGCGCAAGAAACTGTATTCATCATGAGAAACCAGCGATATGGCTTGGCCTTCCTCGCCTGCGCGCCCGGTCCGGCCGATTCTATGCACGTAATCTTCCGGCGCTCTGGGCAGTTCGAAATTGACGACATGCGGCAGCAGGTTAATATCGATACCGCGCGCCGCTACGTCGGTCGCTACCAGAACTCTGATTTCGCCGGCTTTAAAACCAGCCAATGCGCTGGTTCTGGCGCCCTGGCTTTTGTTGCCGTGTATTGCCGCCGCCTTAATGTCAACTTTGTTGAGTTTTTCGGTGAGCCGGTTCGCGCCGTGTTTGGTGGTCGTGAACACCAAAACCTGACGCCAATCATGTTCTTTTATCAAGTGGCAGAGCAGTTCGGTTTTGTTGGCTTTATTAACCAGGTAAGCGACTTGCTCAACCAGTTCTGCGGCGGTGTTGCGGGGGGCGACTTCGATTTTTATAGGATTAACCAGAAGTCCGGTTGTGAGCTTGCGAATGTCTTCTGAAAAGGTTGCCGAAAACAGCAGGTTTTGGCGCTTTCTCGGCAGGAAGGCGATAATTTTACGAATATCCCGGATAAATCCCATGTCCAGCATGCGGTCTGCTTCGTCAAGTATCAGCGTTTCCACTTGGTCGAGTTTTACCGCGTTTTGATTGACCAGATCCAGCAATCGTCCAGGCGTGGCAACTAATATATCGACGCCGCCTCTTAAACGCATCATTTGCGGGTTGATTTTTACCCCGCCGAACACAACTTCGGATTTTAAGCGCGGATGCAGGTGCGCTCCATATTTGTTTACCGATTCGCCTATTTGAGCCGCAAGCTCCCGGGTTGGGGTCAGTATTAATACTCTTACCGGCCGGTTATTGCCGTAAGCTTTTTGCGATAATCGGTGCAGGATCGGCAGGGTGAATCCTGCCGTTTTACCTGTTCCAGTCTGCGCGGCAGCCAGAACATCGTGGCCGCCTAAAACGGCTGGAATGGCTTGTGACTGGATAGGTGATGGCGTGGTGTAGCCGGCGTCAGCAATGGCGCGCAGCAACGGGTCAGATAAACCGAGGGTGGTAAATGGCATATTATATAGTGTCTCAATAAAAGGTTGCTGCTGACAAATGTCTTACAGCTTTGTGAAAAGGGCGTAGGGGGCTAAATAAAAAACGAACCCAAAAACGGTGGTCAGGTTGATTGCGGTAATGGCGTTGTTTTTATAGCGATGGAATAAGGCGACGTCTTTAGTCGCGGGTAGACGTGTGTCAGAGTCTTGTAAGTTGTTGATATAAATGGTGCCCCGAGGCGGATTTGAACCACCGGCCTGTCCCTTAGGAGGGGACCGCTCTATCCAGCTGAGCTATCGGGGCAAAAATAAAATTAATTTTACCATAGATGGATATTTAATTCATTTGTTCTGTCTGGAGCGCATCGATAAGTCGAGAATACGTGGTCGTCGGCGAATAACCGGTGAGGATGTCGTTGGATAATGGGAACTGATTGTCAAAAAGAGTCATCCTTAATTTCAAAAATAAGGATGGAAAAGACCTATTGAGTCCGCAGCTAAAGAGGCGAAAGCCGCTTTTTGAAAAGAATGTACGAGTATCGCACCGCACGAATAAGCGTCTATACCGAAATCAGGGTGTGTGTGTACCGGTCGCTTTGGGTTGATCCATCAGAACCATAGGTATTTGCAAATTCCGGCTTGCCTTTTAGAATGTTCAAGGAGCGTTTGGTGTGGCGAGATAGAAGATCAATGCCGGCACCGTTTTGTTCATTCAGGCTTCTGCATTCTGCGCAGAGGAGCATGAGCTGAGCCCAGTTCCCAACTGATTCGTTAGTGAACAGACCAGCTGTTTCCGCCCGTTTAAAATACCCCTTGATACCTTCCTGATCGTTAGGCAGGTTTTCGGTTGCCAACACTTGAGTGAGTTGCGCATTGAACTGCTCCATCTGCACAACCAGCCGTTTTTTATTGGCAGCGATATTGCTGATCAGTTCAGCCTGCTGAGTTTTTTTTAAGGCGTCAGCTTCCCGATTGAGTTCCTGGTTTAGCTGTTGCGCTAATTGGAGTGCATTAAGGATTAGTTTTTCTGTAATGGGATATGTTTGTTCTATCATCGTCATGTACTATCATCTTGGGGCATTAATTTCTCAAATTGGATCAATTTCTTTGCCGCTCTTTCAGCATTCACCGGATAATTCCCATCAGCGAGTGCTTTTTTAACGGCATTAACCCGGTCAATATTCACGGGTGATGTAGAAGATGAGCCAAGAGTCTTTTTGATTTCCTGCGTTGCGGATGTAAGCGCAATGCTGTCGTCTTTCACTGTGTTGGCAATAGCAACTTTTTTTTCACCGTCGACCCCGGCTTTTGGGGGCGTTTTGATGGGAGTTGGACTATTTGTTCTGCCGGTTATCTCGATAGCCATGTCAAATTCCTTAAGATCTTTTCATTTGTAGGAGTTATCGGCAGTGCGGCAAAAAACTTTAACTGTTTATTTAGATAGATTGTGTGAATTTAATACTTAACCGCGACCAATCCAGGCTCGACGACTGTTGCGTTAATGATACGCCCCGAGGTCTGATTTTTAACGCTGATAAGTTGTCCTTTAATGCCATCCGTCATCGCTACTCCGCTCATTCTGATAGAAAAATCCGGTTTTGTTGTGGTGATAACAACTTTATCTCCTCGTTTGATAAGTTTGGGTTCGACAAGGCTTCTCAAGCTAATAATGGTTCCGGCATCCAGTTGACGTGTGGCTTGTTTATTTTCAACTTGTTCTATTTCAGTGACAAAATCTTCCCTGAGATTAGATACCTCTCTTTTTTCGATAGCAAGATGTTGTCGGGTAACGATTGCACCGCGCTGTACCGTTTGAGATAAGACCACGACTACTTGATAAGTTTTGATGACGGCGGAAGTAAAAATAGACCATTTTTTTTCTGTATTACAACGCACGCCGATAGTCATTCTACCTGCCTTAATTAAACTGGTGGTTTTGAATACTTCCAGCGGTTCGGCGCATTGAGGCAAATTTAATCGGCTGTCCAATGGAATCAGGATCACTTCATATTCACCCGGCAGGTTTATATTTTGCGCAATATATTCCTTAACGGCCTCGCCAATGGACTCGTGCGATTGCGAGCCTTGTTCCGCATGAGACGTGGAAAAAATAAAGGCCAATGCCAAAATGAGTAGGATATTTTTTATCATCGTTAAGGTCTGTTTTATGACTTATGTTAAATACCAAGCATGATTGGGGCCAAGTTATTTTTAAGCGGCAGTCAATTTATTGACATGTAGTCTCGTTTTATCCGTTGATCTATCTACTTGGTTATTTATTGGCGGCCATTTTTTGCCACATTACTCAAAGCCTTTTAGGCCTAAGTAACTCTAAATTTAGAGGCAAATGATGCGTAAATTTCCATCTAATTGATTTGTATGTATTTAAATATTCATGGCATGTGCTGTGCTTTTTATTTTGCATACGTAATCAGGAGGTAACTATCATGGCTATTAACTTTGACACAGCACTTGGCATTGAGCCTAAAGCCTTGGCTTTTCGAGAAAAACGAAGTGAGATACTGGCTGCTAATTTAGCAAACGCAGATACACCCAACTTTAAAGCTCGTGATATGGATTTTAAGTCAGTTCTAAAACAAAGTCTGGCTTCAGGCGTGAGTATGGAGCGCACCCATGCGGGACATATTACACCACAGCAGCAAGTATTTGGAGCTAATCTAATGTATCGGAATCCCAGTCAGGCGTCATTAGACGGCAACACCGTCGAATCCCATGTTGAACAAGCTAAATATGCTGAAAATGCGGTGCAGTATCAGGCCAGTTTACAGTTCATTAAAGATAACTTTTCCGGTCTGATGACCGCAGTGAGAGGTCAATAATCATGTCTTCTTTAAGTGTATTTGATATTGCCGGCAGCGGTATGAATGCTCAGTCGTTAAGACTTAACCTGGTCGCAAGTAATATATCGAACGCGAACAGCGTCAGCAGTAGCGCCGCCGAGGTTTATAAATCCAGGCAACCGGTGTTTGCTGCTGAATTAAATAACGCTATGAGTCAGCAGAATTCTACCAGTAAGGTGAAGGTGTTGGGAGTGGTCGAGAGCCAGGCTTCTGCTGTTATGGAGTATGCCCCGAATCATCCTTTGGCTAATCAAGACGGCTACATTTTTAAATCGAACGTTAATACGGTTGAAGAAATGGCCAATATGATGTCGGCATCACGCTCTTATCAAAATAATGTAGAAGTGCTGAATACGGCAAAGCAGATGATGCTTCAGACTTTAAGAATGGGACAGTAAGGGGATAAAAATGGCTATTCAAGACGCAACAAATCAGTACAGTAACTTAACCGTCACACCCAAACCAACGTCGACGACAACGACAGCAGCCAAACAAACTTCATTAGGGCAGGCGGAATTTTTAAAATTAATGACCACACAGATGACACATCAAGACCCGACAAAGCCGATGGAGAATGGTCAGTTTTTAACGCAAATAGCGCAGTTCGGGACTGTCTCAGGGATTCAGGACTTGCAAAAATCATTTGGCGATTTTTCCAGTTCAATCACCTCCAGCCAAGCATTGCAGGCAACGAGCTTAGTGGGGCGGCAGGTATCTGCACCGGGAACGCAGGGGGTGTTGGCAGTTGGCGGCAATATATCGGGTGATATTAATTTAACAGGCAGTGCGACCAGTGTTAAGGTTGCAATAACCGATCCAGTTACCGGCGAAGTGGTACAAAATGTGGATCTGGGCGCTCATGGAACAGGCACAGTACCCTTTTCCTGGGATGGCACGAATTCAAATGGCGTCATGGCTAATCCCGGCGTCTATAAAATTGAAGCAACCGCCTATGTTGATGGAAAAAATACCGTATTGGAAACAGATATTCATTCGAAGGTTGACAGTGTCACCATGGCCAGCGGTACCAATGGTTTAAAAGTTAATCTGAGCGGATTAGACAGTGTCGATTTTAATAAGATTAAACAAATTCTTTAGGGTTGGGGGTGTAATATGAGTTTTGCAACAGCATTAAGCGGCTTACAAGCTGCATCAACAAATTTACAGGTAACCGGTAATAATATTGCCAACTCGCAAACCACCGGGTTTAAAGAATCGCGGGCGGAATTTGCGGATGTGTACGCTTCCAGTTTTGGTGGAGTCAGCAAGACTCAACCGGGCGCCGGTGTGAAAGTCACGGAAGTGGCGCAGCAATTTAAGGATGGCAATGTCGAGTCTACCCAAAACAGCCTCGATCTTGCACTCCAGGGTAATGGTTTTTTTGTATTGGCTGATAAAGTGAATCTTCCTAGTGCTACTAATCCAACAGCACCGGTAGATCCTTCGGTACCCAGTTCGTATACCCGCGATGGCGCTTTTAAGTTAGACAGCTCAGGTAATGTGGTTAACAGTCAGGGAAAGTATTTATTGGCTTTTGCGCCTAACGGTACTACCGCAGCGGCGGGTTTTAGTGTCGGTGTTTTTAGGCCGCTGACGATTGATACCGCCCAGGGGTTGCCCAACGCTACCACAAGTGTCAACATGAAATTGAATATTAACGGGGCTGCCACTGCGCCGACCGCTACACCATTTGATCCTACAAACCCTTTGTCCTATAACAATACAACATCAGTCACTACTTATGATACTCAAGGTAATGCGCATATCGCATCAACGTATTATGTAAAAACACCTGTGGCTAATGCATGGGATGCTTATTTATTTATAGATAATTTTGGCATTACAACGGGAGGGCAGGCTGTACCGCCGGCAACGGCGCCGGCATCGACAGTTGCGTCAACCGTTAATACTCCGGGATTACCCATACCGATGACTTTTACTTCATCAGGGTTGCTAGCTGAAGTGGGTACCCGTGCTGCGGCCACTATTTCTGCTGCGACTGTGACGGCGGCGAACACATCGGTTACGAATACTGCTGCTGCAAAAGTATCGGCTAATGCTGTGTCGCCAGCGAATGGTGGGGCATATACCGCCGGTGGCGCCGCAACTGCTCTTGCTAATGCTCAGACGGCATCTGCGACCGCCGCTGCTTTAGCATCTGCTGCAGCTGCTGTTAACAGCACTGCCGGCGCCCCTGCCGCAACTCTTGCCGCTACGGCTAAAACTGCTGCCGCTACTGCCGCTGCATCTGCTGCCGCTTATGCTACTTCTGCCGCTCTTGTTGTTAGTGGAGCTACGGCTGACACTGCAGCTGGTCTTGCCGCTACTGCGGCCTCCGATGCTCTTGCTGCCCAGACTGCAGTTAGTAATTATAACATTGCTGTTGCCGCTGCCGCTGCCGGTGCTACGCAATCGACCAAGGTGGATTTTGGATCCATTAATTTAGCGTCTATTAATCCTAATATAAGTGTTGCTCCGATGGCATTTAAGGTAGATTTTTCCGGCACTACCCAGTTCGCTACGCCTTTTAGTGTTAATGGGTTAACTCAAGATGGTTTACCTGCCGGTAATTTGACAGGCGTTGATGTCGATAACACAGGGGTGGTGTTTGCAAGATACAGTAATGGCGGCTCCAAGGTTTTAGGGCAGGTGGCATTGGCTAGGTTTCAAAGCAATCAATCTTTGTCTAAGTTAGGGGATACAGCTTGGGCTAAGACTTCAACCTCTGGGGCGCCTATTTATGGCGCGGCCGGCGATAATAATTTTGGGGGGATTCAATCATCAGCCCTGGAAGGCTCCAATGTGGATTTATCCACGCAGTTAGTTAAATTGATTGTTGCGCAGCAGGCTTATCAGGCCAGTTCTCAAACCATTACCACCGAAAAAACCTTGGTAGAAACTATCCTGCGTGCGTAGTTTATATAATAGAGTTTGACGTTATTGGAACGATGTTTGCTTTTATTTTGTTTT
>JALNYY010000140.1 GCA_023229605.1 Methylobacter sp. | reverse complement strand
GCCCGTTGATTTTCTTGATCGTTCATGTCAACTCCCCTTTTGTTAAAAAAAATACGCCGCCTAACATCAAGATATTCATCAGAATCCTGATAACGACATGCAACACCCATACCCGCCAAAAAATATCGTCATGTCGGCTGAACGCCACAAATGCGACATAATGCAAATATTGAGTTGGCGCGCACACCACCCATCTATAATCAACAGAATTCGAGTATAAACAATTCCGTTTTGGATAGATAACTAATCCTGCTCAATCAGCAATACTACTTACTACAAACGCTTGCAGGATTCACCGGTATAAATCCCCAATCTAACGGTATGCCTGATACCGGCTTTTCAGTTATAATCCCCCATTTTTATTGCCCAAGAGCGTTAAACCGTGTCCAGCATAAACAACGACTTATCGACTTTCCAGGGACTGATCCTGGCCTTACAGAAATACTGGTCAGACCAAGGCTGTATTTTATTGCAACCGCTGGATCAGGAAGTTGGCGCGGGGACGTTTCATCCCGCCACATTTTTACGCGCCATAGGCCCCGAGCCTTGGAACGCGGCCTATGTGCAGCCGTCGCGCAGGCCGACCGACGGCCGCTTCGGCGAGAACCCCAACCGCCTGCAGCATTACTACCAGTTCCAAGTGGTTTTAAAGCCGTCGCCGGACAATATCCAGGAACTGTATCTGGGGTCGTTACGCCATATAGGCCTGGATTTGCTCGAACACGATGTGCGCTTCGTCGAAGACAATTGGGAATCGCCAACCTTGGGCGCATGGGGCTTGGGCTGGGAAGTCTGGCTGAACGGCATGGAAGTGACTCAGTTCACCTATTTCCAGCAAGTCGGAGGCCTTGAATGCAGGCCGATTACCGGCGAAATCACCTACGGCCTGGAACGCATTGCGATGTACCTGCAGGGCGTTAAAAGCGTTTACGACCTGGTCTGGACCAAAGGCCCATTCGGCACGGTCACTTACGGCGACGTGTTCCATCAAAACGAAGTCGAAATGTCCGCTTACAACTTCGAACACGCCAACGTCGAGTTCATGTTCGAGTGTTTCAACACCTACGAGCAGGAATGCACCAAGCTGATCGAATTGAACTTGCCGTTACCGGCCTATGAAATGGTGCTGAAAGCCTCGCATGCGTTCAACCTGTTGGATGCGCGCCATGCCATTTCTGTAACCGAGCGCCAGCGTTATCTGTTACGTGTCAGGAACCTGGCCAAATCCGTAGCCGAAGCCTATTACCAACGCAGGGAATCGCTGGGCTTCCCGATGTTAACCGAGCAGGGAGCATAATCATGAACAAGCATTTATTATTCGAACTGGGTTCGGAAGAACTGCCGCCCAAGACCTTGCTGAAACTCAGCAACGCCTTGTTGCACAACATAGTTCAAGGACTTAACGCCGCAGAACTGACCTTCGCCGGCAGCAAGGCTTACGCCACGCCCAGACGTCTGGCCGTTTTTATCGAAAACCTGGCCAGCGCGCAACCGGACAAAACCGTAGAAAAACGCGGCCCTGCCTTACAAGCGGCATTTGCGGCCGACGGCTCGCCCAGCAAAGCGGCATTGGGTTTTGCGGTCAGTTGCGGCACGACCTTCGATCAACTCGAACGCCTGAAAACCGACAAGGGCGAATGGCTCAGCTTTACCCAAGCCGTCAAAGGCCAAGCGACGGAAAGCCTGATCCCCGACATCATCCGGTCAAGCATCGCCGGACTGCCGATAGCCAAACGCATGCGTTGGGGCAGTTTCACTACCGAGTTTGTCAGGCCGGTACATTGGGCTGTTCTGCTTTACGGCGATAGCGTGATCGACACGGAAATTTTGGGCCTCAAAACCGGCGCAGCTACGCAAGGCCACCGCTTTCACGCGCCGCAAAAAATCACCCTGACCAAGCCGGAAGATTATGCGGATGCCCTGTACCAGCAAGGCCATGTCATTGCCGACTTTGAGCAAAGAAAGACCATCATCCGCGACGCGGCACAAAAAGCCGCCGCCGCAGTACACGGCATTGCCCACATCGAAGACGATTTGCTCGAAGAAATTGCGGCCCTGAACGAATGGCCGGTGCCGATTACCGGGACTTTCGACCCGCGCTATCTGGAGCTGCCGCCTGAAGTGCTGATCACCACGATGCAGACCAACCAGAAATATTTTCCGGTTGAAAACGCCGAAGGCGGTTTGCTGGCGAACTTTATCACTTTCAGCAATATTGAAAGCACCAATCCCAAATCGATACAACAGGGAAATGAGCGCGTGGTGACTCCGCGTCTTTCCGACGCGGAATTTTTCTGGAATCAGGATCGGAAAAAAACGCTGGAAGATCGAGTAGAAAGTCTGTCCAGCGTTGTTTTTCAAGAGAACTTGGGTACGGTTTACGACAAGACCATACGGGTTCGAAATCTCGCAAAATTTATTGCCGGACACTTGGGCGCCGATGTTGAATTGGCCGAGCGCGCCGCGTTGTTGGCCAAAACCGACCTGATGACCGAAATGGTTGGCGAATTCGGCAACCTGCAAGGCATTATGGGGCGCTACTATGCGCTGGCTGAGCACGAACCGAAATCTGTCGCCCTGGCGCTTGAAGAACAGTATTTCCCGAAACAATCCGGCAGCCCGACCGCCGGCAGTACAACCGGGCAAATTCTTGCTATTGCGGAAAAAATCGACACCCTGGTCGGTATTTTTGCGGTCGGCCTGATCCCTACCGGCGACAAAGACCCTTATGCATTGCGCCGCGCCGCATTAGGCATCCTCCGCACGATCATAGAAAACGATCTTGACATTAATATCGTTGAGCTGACTGAATTCGCCGGCGCTCAGATCAAAACTGTTTCCGGGCAAACCGGCGATCAAGCCGAAACAGCTGACCGGGTGATCGACTTCATTTTCGACCGATTGAAAGGCTATTGCCTCGATCACGGCTATACCGCCGATGAATTCGATGCAGTCATCTCCGTAAATCCCACCGAACCGCTGGATTTTATGCAGCGTTTGCAGGCCGTTAAAGCCTTCAGGCAACTGCCCGAAGCCGAAAGCCTGGCGGCGGCGAACAAACGCATCCGCAATATCCTGAAAAAATCGGACACCCAACCTGCAACCGCCGTCGGCGCATTGATTGAGCCGCAGGAGAAACAGCTGTTGCAAGCCGCACGGCAATCCGAAGGCGACATTCAACCGCTGCTGGCGCAGCGCAATTACCAGGCCACGCTTAACCGTTTGGCAGGACTGCGCAATGACGTCGATGCGTTTTTCGATCATGTGATGGTGATGACCGACGATCTTGAATTGCGCGCCAACCGGCTGGCTTTGCTGAACCTGTTGTCCGAGCAGTTTTTAACCTGTGCCGACATTTCCAAATTGCAATCGTAAATGAACAGATCGCACGGTTCATCGTGCCCACGCTCCGGCGCGGGAACGCGTATAACACTGCTCCAGCGGTGCGGGAACACACTATAAAACATGCCCGAAAACCGCTACGTGTTGCTGGATCGTGACGGCGTCATTAATCATGACGCCGATGATTTCATAAAATCCCCGGAAGAATGGCTGCCGATTGAAGGCAGCCTTGAGGCCATAGCCCTGCTCAACGAGCATGGCTATAAAGTCGCGGTGGTCACCAATCAGTCCGGCGTGGCCCGCGGTTTATTCGACGCCGCCATGCTGGAAAAAATCCATGCAAAAATGCAGCGCATGGCCGCAGAAAAAGGCGGAAAAATCGATGCGATTTACTTTTGCCCGCACGGCCCGGACGACGACTGCAACTGCCGCAAACCGAAACCGGGCTTGCTTGAAGCATTTGCCGCCGACCATCATGCCAACCTGAACGGCATCGCTGTTATCGGCGATTCGCTCCGCGACCTACAGGCCGCACTGGCTGTTGGCGCAAGTCCTATGCTGGTCAAAACCGGCAAGGGCCGAAAAACCCTGAATGAAAATCCTAATCTCAACATCCCCGTTTTTGAGAACTTATATGACGCAGCAAAATTCATCACAACCAGACAACAGACCTAAAAACTATATAGGCTCGACGCTGTTATTTGCAGGAATCTTCTCGACCGCCACCATTGCCGGGCTATTGATTCTCCTGACCACGCCGCTTCCCTTTGTGATCCGCTATTCGATCTCAAAAGCCTGGTGCACTGTTGTTTTGTGGATGTCCAAGGTGTTTTGCGGCCTCCGCTATGAGGTGGAAGGGATGGAACGCATCGATCCGCAACATCCCGCGATTGTCTTGAGCAATCATCAGTCTGCATGGGAAACTCTGGCGTTACGGCATATTCTTCCGATGCAAAGCGTGTTGTTAAAACGCTCGTTGCTGATGTTCCCCATTTGGGGCTGGGCGCTGGGCGTCGTAAAATCCATCGCGATAGACAGGAACAACCAACGCGCCGCATTGCGTATTTTGCTGGAAAAAGGGGAGACTTATTTAAAACAAGGTTTGTGGATAGTTATTTTTCCCGAAGGCACCCGAACCGCCGCCGGGGAAATCAGAAAATTCAGCGCGGGCGGCGCTATGCTTGCGCAAAAGACCGGCTTTCCGGTCATTCCGCTCGCGCACAATGCCGGCGATTTTTGGCCCCGCTACAGTTTTTTTAAATATCCCGGCGTCATCAAGGTAAAAATAGGCCCGATCATTGATACCAAGGGACGCAAAGCCTCCGACATCAATACGGAGGTTGAAGCCTGGATAGCGCAGACCATTAAGGAAATGAATTAAGGTTCAAGATTCAAAATATTGCGCCTTTTACCCTGAACCTTATACCGTGTACCTGAACTACATGCGTATAATCCCGCACAATGCATTTTAAATTTAACAACGGTAACGCTCACATGAAAAAACTACTGCTCATTTCCCTATCGGCATTATTGCTCCCCGCTTGCGCAGATAAAACCCAATACGAACAGACTGTATTGGAGCAAATGCAGCTGGATAAAGATATTAAGGACTATAAATTATCCCCCGAGCGTATGGCTAAATGCGTCGTCGATACGAGTTCCGGCCATATGCCCGGCGTTTTTGGTCTCGACCCCAAGCGTTTGACCGCTTACCGTAACTATACAAAAATGTTGACGCTGTCCTCGTCTCAAGACCCTAAAAAGACCCTGGAAGAACTGCGTACTGATTTCGGCTCGCCAAAAGAGCTGGCAGAAGCCCATGCCAACTATACCGAAAGCCTGATGGACTGTTTATCCGCCGTTATCATGGAGTCGGAAGGAAACGCAAAAGAGGCAAAATAACCTTTTTTCCAGCCCGTCAATACAACCCAGGACGGCTTTCCGGCCGCTCTGGGCAATAAACGTCATTCAGCCCCGCAACACCGCTTAAACTTCTTGCCGCTGCCGCAGGAACACGGGGCATTCTTGCCCAGATTGGTTTTCAGCCCCACCTTGCCGATCGACTTAACCAGGCCATCCAGATAAAACCAGCCGCCGGCGCGCTTGGTAAACTGGCTGATTTCATTCATAACATACTCTTCGCCATCCTGCAGATAATACGCCTTGAACTCCACCACGCCTTTAGTATCCTTGGCCCCGCCTTTTTTAGTGCTGCCGATTTCCAAACGTTGCCACTCGACTTTTTCCTTCGAAAAATCGATCGGCTCCGGACGCACAGTGGCATCCCAGGTATCCAGCAAATACTCGGCATTATGCAGGGCATAAGCAGTAAAGCGCGAACGCATCAAGGCTTCGGCAGTTAACGGCTTTTTTTCGCCGGAATGGAACAGCCCGCAGCATTGAGCATATTCGATGCCCGATCCGCAAAGACAGAGGGTGGGTATATTCAAAAGAGCTTCCTCGTTAAAAGTTTTGGCTTATTTTACATTGATCCGTATTTGATAGCATTGTGAATGGGCCGCAGGAAGAAGTCCGTTATAATATTCGGCCTGATGTCGGCTTCTCCCGCCGCCAAACTTAACTCTCCGGCAAGAAATTGACAAGTAACCAAAATAAAAACTCCCACCCCAGCAGAAAATTCTGCGTTGCCCCGATGCTGGACTGGACTGATAAACACTGCCGTTATTTTCACCGGCTGATCTCGCAGCATGCGTTTTTGTACACCGAAATGGTGACTACCGGCGCGTTGATTCATGGCGACCACCACCGGTTCCTGCAGTTTAACGCCTCCGAGAAGCCGGTTGCGTTTCAACTGGGCGGCAGTAATCCTAGGGAATTGGCTATTTGCGCCAAGATGGTCGAAGATTACGGCTACGACGAGGCGAACCTGAATGTCGGCTGTCCCAGCGACAGGGTTCAAAATGGCCGTTTCGGCGCTTGCCTGATGGCCGAACCGGAGCTGGTCGCCGAGTGCGTTGCGGCAATGGCTCAGGCCGTTTCAATTCCGGTTACGGTCAAGTCAAGAATCGGCATTGACGAGCGCGACTCTTATGAAGAGCTGTCGCGTTTTGTATCGACGGTTGCCGATGCCGGCTGTGAAACCTTTATTATCCACGCCAGAAAAGCATGGCTGAGCGGCTTGTCGCCCAAACAGAACCGCGATATTCCGCCGTTGCGCTACGATGTGGTCTACCAAATAAAACAGGACTTTCCTCAGCTGGAAATCATCCTGAACGGCGGCATCACCACCTTGGATCAGGCCGAAGATGTTTTGACGCATGTTGATGGCGTCATGGTGGGACGTGAGGCTTATCACAACCCTTATATATTGGCCGATGTGGACCGGCGCTTTTATGGTGAGTTCCAAGAACCCCGGTCACGGCAAATGATTATGGAGCTGTTAATTCCCTACATTCAGCAGCAGCTTGAGCTTAACGACGGCGTCCGTTTAAACAGCATATCCCGGCATATTTTAGGCCTTTTTCATGGCGAGCCGGGCGCCCGTGGCTGGCGGCGGCATCTTAGCGAGAACGCCTGTAAATCCGGCGCCGACATCAATGTCATTTTGGAAGCATTGCCTACAGCACAGGAATACAGGTAAGGAGCGGAAGCTTTAAGATTCACAGCCTAATGCTGTATACTGACCGACTATTTTTATAAACCGGGACTGAAACTATGGAACAGCATTTTGCCAAGATTATCGAAGCAGTCGGTGAAGATTTAAACCGCGAAGGCCTGATCGATACGCCAAAACGCGCGGCCAAGGCTTTCAAATTTTTAAACAACGGCTACGAAAAAACCCTGGAAGAAGTGCTTAACGGGGCTATCTTCACCGCCGACACCGAAGACATGGTCATCGTGAAGGATATTGAGCTGTATTCCTTATGCGAACACCATCTGCTGCCGTTTATCGGCAAATGCCATGTGGGCTATTTGCCGCGCGGCAAGGTGATGGGCTTGTCCAAAGTGGCCCGCGTTATCGACATGTACGCACGCCGCCTGCAAATCCAGGAAAAACTGACCAAACAAATAGCCGACGCGATTGAACTGGCAACCGGCGCCAGAGGCGTGGCCGTGGTTATCGAGGCCAAGCATCTGTGCATGATGATGCGCGGCGTTGAAAAGCAAAACTCGGTGATGACCACGTCAGTAATGACCGGTATTTTCCGTAAAGAAATCAGCACCCGCTCGGAATTTTTAAACCTGATTAACCGCTAGGCTCAACCCGTGCTGAGCAAAATCGAACCGCCTGCAGCGAGCGAAGCCGACCTAATGACGACAAAAAAAACCGGTGTATTACTGGCGAATCTGGGTTCGCCTACCGCGCCGACAACGTCGGCAGTCAGGCGCTTTCTTAAGGAGTTTCTTTGGGACCCGCGCGTCGTCAACCTGCCCAGGCCTTTATGGTGGGTGATACTGCATTTTTTTGTGCTGCCTTTTCGTCCCCGCAAATCGGCAAAAGCCTATCGCAAAATATGGCATGAAAAAGGTTCACCGTTAATTTTCCTGACCCTGCAATTAACCGAACGGGTTGCAGAGCAGCTACATGCCAGGGGCGTCACTACCCGGCATGTGATGCGCTACTGCGAACCCTCGATAGCAAAGCAATTACAAGCCTTCAAAACGGCAGGCATCGATAACTTAATCGTCCTGCCGCTGTATCCGCAATATTCTTCGACAACCACAGCATCAATCTACGATGATGTGGTGAAAGAACTGAGTCGCTGGAAACACCTGCCCAACATTCACTTTATCAGCGATTACCACCAGCACAGCCACTATATTGCCGCCGTCGCCGAATCCATACAACAAAGCTGGCGCGAACACGGCAAAAACGAGCTGTTATTGATGTCGTTTCACGGCTTGCCCGAGCAGCTTACCAAGTGGGGCGACCCTTATTTTCACCAGTGCCATAAAACCGCGGCCTTGATTGCCGAGAAACTGGGTATCAATGAAAAACAATGGATGCTTGTATTCCAATCACGTTTCGGCAAGGCCCAATGGCTGAAACCTTATTGCGTGGACACCCTGAAAGAGCTTCCGGGGCGCGGCATTAAATCGGTAGACGTGGTCTGTCCGGGGTTTGCGGTAGATTGCCTGGAAACGCTGGAAGAAATAGCGATGGAGAACAAGGCTGTTTTTATGGGGGCCGGCGGTGAAAAATATCGCTATATAGCCGCACTGAATGATTCGGAAATTCATGTAGCTGCTATAGTTAATCTGCTTGAACAGAAGTTGTAGACTATGATTGCCGTCATTCCCATACTCCGGCGTCGCTACCATTAAGTTAAGCACTGTGACATCGTAGGAGCGGGCCGCGCCCGCGACATTTAAGCAGTAATTACAACCTTCTATCGCCGGCATGGCCCGCTCCTACGGCGTTTAATGAGGCTCTCTGGTGTGGGGACGATAAATAAAGGGCTAAGAGATGAACCAAACACTATTAGAAAACTGGCAAGACAGCAGCTGGCCGACCATCAAATCCAGCAAGCCTTTGGATACCGGCGACGGCGTTATCGACCAAAGAACCTTCAACACCATTGAAGTCGATGAGTTGTTCGACACCGTCAACCACGCCTCGACGATTGCAGGGCAAGCCACGTTATTCCGTTCTTTAGCCCAACCGCTAAACGAAATGGACCAGATCAAGGCCAAACAGCAGGCCGTTGAGGAACTGCGTAATAATCCGGCGCTAAAAGAACAGCTGGAACGCATCGTGCAATACGCTGTACCCGATGAAAAAAACTTCTATTTGCTGTTGTTCGGCGACTTTCTGGGAACCTTCGGCACCGCCAGGGAGGAACATGAAATCGAGGGCTACGGCTATCTGCAATATAAGCGCGGTATCCGCTTTATGTTGGAACTGGTCGACCGGATTCACTCTGTGGAAGCCCCGCAAAGCGACTATCTGAAAGGCGTTTTCGACAAAATAAAAGCCTTTGCCGAGTCGCGCGCCTATTCGCTAATGGATGGGCCGGTTTACATCACTGAAAACGACATCCAGTGCAAGGAACAACGGAAAGGCTCGTTTTCGCCTGCGGTTATTTTCAAGCCCCGGCTATTCAAGCCACTGCTGATCGTCCTATTTTTCGGCGCGGTCTGGGCATTGGCGCACTTTTTCCCAACCGATATGTTCCAGGTCTCGGTTGAGGCCATCCCGACCGCAACCATTTTCTTTGTGCCTTTTTTGCTGGTTTATTACCCGATAGTCGGCGGCTTTGACCGGGACAGCTGCATCATCCCGCTAAGAAACGAGTTCAAAAACTCCCCGGCTGTAGCCGAAACGTTGGATGCGCTGGGCCGGCTCGACGAATTATTGTCGTTTATCAAACTGGCCGATGCCTTCGGCGGCAGCATGGTGTTGCCCGAACTGGTCGACGCACCGCATCACCGGATCAACCTGGAAGACGCCAGAAACCCGGTTTTAGGCAAACAAAACCCGGATTATGTCGGCAACGATTTTGTGCTGGAAGACGACAAACTGGTGTTGGTCACCGGCCCCAACAGCGGCGGCAAGACGGCTTTTTGCAAAACCGTCACCCAAATCCAGCTGCTGGCGCAAATCGGCTGCTTTGTTCCGGCCAAGTCGGCAACGCTGACCGTCGCCGACCGGATCTTCTACCAAGCGCCCGACATCAGCCATCTGGACGACGGCGAAGGCCGCTTCGGCACCGAATTAAAACGCACCAAAGACATTTTCCTGGCCGCAACCGCCAAAAGCCTGGTGGTGCTGGACGAATTATCCGAAGGCACGACTTTCGAAGAAAAAATGGAATCGTCGTCGAATGTGCTGAACGGCTTTTACCGGAAAGGCAACAGCACCATTTTAATTACCCATAACCATCAACTGGTCGATCATTTTGTCGCCCAAGGCATAGGCCTGCCAAGACAGGTCGAGTTTGCCAACGACGCGCCGACCTACAAACTGGTTCCAGGCATTTCAAGGGTCAGCCATGCCGATCGCGTGGCCAAGAAAATCGGCTTTTCCAAAGAAGACATCGACAACTATCTGG
>JALNYY010000007.1 GCA_023229605.1 Methylobacter sp. | reverse complement strand
GCCTGTTTCCAAAAATGGAAATTGAACGCCCTGATCCTGATGAATTGCTGGCTCGTGTCGAGCGTGAGCGAAGCCGTGCCAGTCGAGGCAGACTGAAGATTTTTTTCGGTGCGGCGGCGGGCGTGGGGAAAACTTATACAATGTTGCTGGCAGCCAGGGAGAGACGATCCGAACACATGGATATATTGGAAACGCATGACCGTAAAGATACCGCCTCGTTCCGGGAAGGACTGGAAGTGTTGCCGCCCAAACAGATTGATTACCGCGGCACGCTCTTGTACGAGTTCGATCTCGATGCCGCACTCAATCGTAAACCGTCGATCATTCTGGTCGATCAGCTGGCCCACACCAATGCGCAAGGTTGCAGACACCCCAAGCGTTGGCAGAACGTCGAAGAACTACTCGAGCAGGTATCGATGTCTACACCACGCTCAATGTGCAGCATATGGAAAGCCTCAATGACGATATAAGCCAGATTTCCGGCATACGGGTTTGGGAAACCGTGCCGGATACGGTATTTGAAGAGGCCAACGAAATCGGACTGGTTGACCTGCCGCCCGACGAGCTGCTGAACAGACTCAAAGACGGCAAGGTTTATATCCCGCAACAAGCCCGTGAAGCAATCAGGCATTTTATCCGTGAAGTCTGGCAGGTCAGTGAGCGTATTCTGGTGTGCATAGGTCCGAACGCACTGACCGAGCGTCTGGTTCGCACCGGTATCCGCGTGGCGATGCGTCATTCGGTACAAAATCCTGAGCAGGGCCGGTCCGCTGTGTTTACCAGCGGCGCGCTGCAAGTCGATTTACTGAAGCGTCAGATCACGGTTGGCGACCGGGACATTCATCTCACACCGATTCAATACCGGCTATTGTCGGTGCTGGTTAAAAATGCAGGCAAGGTATGACGCATCAATATCTGCTCAAGGAAGTCTGGGGGCCGTCCTATAAAGATAATTCGCATTATTTACAAATTCACATGAGCCGACTCAGGCAAAAACCGGAGACCGACCCGACTCAGCCGCAGTATTTATTGACGGAGTCAGTAGGTTATCGGCTTAAAGTCTGAATCAGTGTTATCAAATTCACAACCAAAACAAGCTGTCAGTAAAAACAGCAACTCCCCGCTAAAAAAACAGACTTTTCTTGATCTGCATCAAATTATTAATGATGAAGTTTGTTTAAATATCCCCGCATTAACGTAAAACCTATTCATTTTTAGATAGATACTGTGTGGAGATATTTATGAACGAAGCAAAAGAAAAAGACAATTTCTGGCTATATGTCGGCGGCTTGGTACTGGCTATCGTTGCTGTTGTGGTAACGATTAAAAGCAGCGAACACGACAAATATGAATCAACTAAAAAAGCCATTGCCGAAGATTCCTCTAACTCGGCTTATAGAAATAGCAAGCTTTAACTTAATTTTAGTTTTCCCGCCGCGTTAGCGATCGAGTCTAGCCGCAGCGGAAAACAAAGATTATTCAGCCAATCCTCTCTTCCAGGCTGTCCGGCAACCACTCTGTTAGCTGGACAGCTTTTTTTTGTTTATTATTTTCAACCGCTTGGCTTTTATTTCTATCATATTCATGGTCTGGAAATGATGAAAGATACGGCTGACGGTTTCTTGGGTAATCCCCAAATAATTCCCGATTTCCTCGCGCGACATGCTGAACCTGAATTCCATCTCGGAATAGCCGCGGAGTTTCAGGCGATCAGATAAAGCAACGATAAAAGACGCGACGCGCTCCTCGGCGGTACGGCGATTGAACAACGCTTTTTGCACCTGAAAATCGAATTGATCACACGACCGTTGCAACAAGATGTGGCCCAAGTTGGACGTATTGCCTACCAACTTGTCCAAGCGATACGCAGGCAAATGGCAGAAATTGACCGTTTCCAGCGCAACCGCCGTACAGTTGTGGGTTTGCTTGGCAAAACCGTCAAAGCCCAATAATTCGCCGGGCAGAATAAAATCGACAATCAACTCGTTGCCGTCGCCATCGTAACTTAATAATTTGACGCTGCCTGAACGCAACGCGATGATGCCTCTGAACGTGCTGCCGGCATGATAAATAACTTCTCCTTTTTGGCGTATATTGTTCCGGTTGACCCTTAATGCCAATTCCCCGACATCGGAGGGATCGAGGCCTTTAGGGATGCATAATTTGTCGAGGTTGCAATTTACGCAGGTTACAGCCGAATAGGATGTCTGCTCATTCGCCATAGTCAAAGCTATCCTTCTATTGAATCCATTGAATAAAAAATCACGCCGCTTTATTTATATAAACTGACAGTTGCAGCCGCGTAGGTCGGATTAGGCGCGCATAGTACGGGCTTTATTTCTCCGCGCCGTAGCCCGGCATGGGACGCAAAGATAAGTCGGGTTACGCTAAAGCTAACCCGACCTACGCACTACAGCGAATCGCCAATATATTTTTTATAAAACGGCCAGGTTTTAACGTGCAGATATTTCCTGATCGGCGACTTAATGACCGATACGCATAAAGCGATAGAAAACAGACACCAAACCGCCGCATATTCGTTAGGATCGGTGGTGGTAATGTCGGAAATAAACGGGCCGATTAAATAATGGAAGCCCACGAAACGCCAGGAACCGTATATCAACGGCAGATAAAAGGCGACCACGATATAAGTAAACGCATGCAGGCCCCAGTTAAAGCCGAACAGCCAGCCGACAGGGTCTGACATCAGGCCGTTCAACGGCATTTGCCAGGCGATATGCCAGGAGCCGGAGGTGGAGCAGACGCTCGGCCCGCAAAAACCTTCCACGCCGATGTTGCAGGAGCCCGCCCAGGCAAAAGGATACATCTTGATCAGCATGAACAGCGTACCGATGCCGCAAATGGTGTAGACAGTCGTGCGGATTTTCAGTTTGACGCTTTCCGGGATGAAATACATCGCGACCATGTTGACGAAAAACGGCTGGAACGAGACATGCAAATAGCCCAGCAGCGTAAGTATCTGATTGCTCGGATTGTCACATAAATCGATATAGACGTAAGTTGCCGCCTGCAATAACTCCATTAAGGCAAAATAAGTTAGCGGAATCCAAAGTTCTTTCGACTCCCCTTGCTTGATCGCAACATAAGCTGCGGTACTAAGACCTGCGACGGCTAAAACGCCTGACGCTTCACCACTCCAACACATATAACTGACCTTTTTTTAATTATTAAATACTGACTTCTCATGAGCCTATCTGTAAGCCGGCAGTAATGTTTTTATTTTTATTGGCTATGCGGATGTTGGGGCGGTACATTGCTATTGAAGATCAATAGCTCATATCGACAGCCAACACAACAGCTATAGCTTTGTTTTTAAAACTCGTCGGCCGGAACATTACGTGATCGAAACAAACGGTTGTAAACCCGCCCATTGTATTACAAATAGAAAGGAATTGAGAAAAGGTAATATATTTGCTTCAAGCGGGCGACTAAATGCCCCGATAACCGGAAGTAATCGGATAGCGCCGGTCGCGGCCGAACGCCCTCGCGGTAATCCTGATTCCCGGCGGGGATTGCCTGCGTTTATATTCGTTACGGTCTACCAGGCTGATTGCTCTGGCTACATCTTCGCGCCTGAATCCGGCGGCGATGATTTGATCGGCGGATTGATCCTTCTCGATATAGCGTTCCAGTATCGGGTCTAATACGTCGTAAGGCGGTAACGAATCGGCATCAACCTGGTCGGGCGCCAATTCGGCCGAAGGCGGGCGGATAATAACCCGTTCCGGTATTACCTGGGATAACGCGTTGCGATAACGCGCCAACCGGTAAACCAACAGCTTGGGCACGTCTTTTATCGGTGCAAAGCCCCCGGACATATCGCCGTATAATGTCGCGTAACCCACGCTCATCTCGCTCTTGTTGCCGGTGGTTAACAGCAGTTTGCCCTGCTTGTTCGACAGCGCCATTAATATCACGCCGCGGCAGCGCGCCTGAATGTTTTCTTCAGTGGCGTCTTTAGCCGTACCGGCAAAAATATCGGCCAACATGCCGGTGAAGGCATTAACCGCGGGCTCTATCGGAATGGTATGGTAGTGTACGCCCAAGGCTTTTGCTTCCAGCACCGCATCTTCGTTACTCATGTCTTGCGTATAGCGCGACGGCAGCAGCACGGCTTCAACTTTATCCGCGCCCAGGGCATCGACGGCCAGCGCCAGAACCAGCGCGGAATCGATGCCGCCGGACAAGCCCAGAATAGCGCCCTGAAATCCATTCTTCCGCACATAATCCTTAATACCCAACACCAGCGCCTGATACTCGCTGGAGATTTCATTATAAAGCGGCGCGCAGGCGCTTTTTACGGGTTTACTGCCGTCAAACTCAACCACGCTGATCTGTTCTTTAAACTCCGCGGCGCGAAAGACGACTTCTCCGTCCGCATCAACGACAAAAGACGCGCCGTCAAAAATCAACTCATCCTGCCCGCCAACCTGATTGACATAAACCAACGGAATCCCGGCAGTCTTAACCTGACTGCAAATAATGGCTTCGCGCTGATGGATTTTTCCCGAATTAAACGGCGATGCGTTAAGCGTCAGCAGCAGCTCCGCTCCCGCCTCTTTGTTCGCTTCAATAACGCCAAGCCGCCAAACATCCTCGCAAATGGTCAAGCCTATAAATAGGCCGTTGAACTCGAACACGCAGGGCTGGTTGCCTGCCGTAAAATAACGCTGCTCGTCGAATACGCCGTAATTAGGCAACGCCCGTTTGCGGTAACAGGCGACTATCGCTCCCTGATGCAACACTGCCGCGCTGTTGTAGAGTTTATCGCCGTCACGCTCGGGAAAACCGACTATCATCGCAATACCGGCAACGCTGTCGGCAAGTTGATAAAGCGCGTTATTGGCTTCGGTAATAAAGTCGGTGCGCAATAGCAAGTCTTCCGCCGGGTAGCCGGTAATGGTCAGCTCAGGAAAGACGATAATATCCGCGCCCAATTCATCGCGGGCATGAACAGCGGCTTTGACGATGTTGTTAACATTGGCGGTTATATCGCCGACCAGGAAGTTGGTTTGGGCCAGGGCTATTTTCAGGGTCATTCGTAGAACATAAGATTAGTTGAAATTCCATGCAGGTTGTCGGTGACTTTACCCCCGCATCACGTTAATGGGCAGTATCGTGATGCCATCTCGGCATTAGAATAATACAGTTAGGGTTTAGCCCTTGTTTTTTTAACGTATCGATGCTGGCTACGACTTCCTGTTTGTTCAAATCAACTACGCTGATTGATCCGTCACTCATATCAGGCAAATTTAAAAAACTGTTCTGCACGAAAGCATACCGTTCGTCGGATGGAATAGCCACATGATGAGCGCCACCTGCGGTGGGTATCGCCTTTATTAAGGTCGGTTTGAATACGGACTGGCTGATGTCGAAGATATTGAAGTAACCGGGATTCGCTGTGGTGATGTACATGCGGTCATGCTTGTCACTGAAGTAAACCTCCAATGGCACGCCCTGTTTAACGGAATTAAAGTCGAAGACTTGCTGGAAATCAAAGTTCTTGTTATCCGCATTCCATGTACCCGTCCAAATCGCCCCGCCAAACATGGTGTTGATATAAGCCGTCGGCGGATTCGATCCGGGCAGGAAAACCGCTTCTACAGGCGCAACACCGGAAGGAGAAGGCTTATCTGACAGTTTATGGCTGGACAACACTTTGCCGCTGGAAGCCTCGATAACGGTTACGGTTTCGCCCGGATCACCGAGGTCCGACGGACGCACTGTGCTGGTGACCATAATACGGTCGATGTCGTCATTCAGGCCGATGCCGTGCGGATAGCGGATAAAAGCGGCTTCCGAATCGGCCGCAATCACTTTAATCTGTTTATCGGTTTGCGCATCGCCGACAATCACGTTGCTTGAGCCCATGCAGGTCATGTACCAGGTTTTGTTGTCTTTGCTGAAAGCCAAGTCTTCAGCGACTTGACAGTCAGGCATATCGACTTTTTTGGGGTGATAAGGAACATGGGTCATGTCCATCACATGCAGCGCGCCGTTGCCCAATGAAGTGATATAAGCCTTGCTGAGGTCTTTGTTGTAAAAGATATGATGGGCAACTAAATCGGTCGGCAACGGGATGTCATTCAGAATCTTGGCGAAGCTTTTCGATTCAGGATCAACGTCGATGATCGCGATGCCTTCACGTCTGGGCGTTTGGCCGGGTTTGCTTTCGTAATTAACCATCGCCAAAATTTCTGCGTACCCCAGCACTGGGCTAAGCAGCGCCGTGCAAACAAGCAGGGAGCGAGCGGCTTTTAGTATATTTTTTTTGTTCATCGTAAGTTTCTCTGATTATTTGTTGGTGACGATGCTGGATGCCCGGCAATGCCGTTTAGTTAAGCTGTCATACCGGCAGATACCGGAACGACGCGGGCTGTTCTTAATTTAACGGCATTGGGAGCTGCGGCAGATGTCGCGGGGCGAATGGATTATTCTGCTGTAGTAGGATCGATCATAGTCCTGATCAGGGAAATGCGGTTGGCGGGGAATCCGCCTTTTTCGGCATGTTCTCTAACTGTTTCTTCATCCGGTGCGATATAGATGCAATAGACTTTATCGTCGGTCACATAGCTTTCCACCCACTGAATTTTTGGTCCCATTTCGCAAAGAATGCCGCATGATTTTTGCGAAATGTCTTGCAGCTCCCGGTAAGCTAATGAACCCGCGCCTGGGATTTCACGTTCAATAATATATTTGGGCATATGCGTCTCCTGGTTGATTGTAAAAATAATGGGTCGGCTTTTTAAAGCGCAATCTGGATTACGCTTTAAAAAAATCCCCTAATAGCTCCTGGCAACACTGTTTAAGCGGTGCGGACGATTTTTCAATTTTCATTCTTAATAAAGCGCCCTGCCAAGCGTTCACCAGCAGATCGGCCATGTCTTCGGCCGATTTGTCGGTTCTTATCGTGCCTTGCCGCTGCGCCTGGGACAGACCTGACTGCAATAAATCGCGGTAACGATTCAGCGCGGATTGCAACGATTTTTGGCAAAGATCGCTGGTGCCGCCGATTTCGCCCATTAAATTGCCCAGCAGACAGCCGCCTTTGAAATCCGCTTTCTCAAGCTCCGCAATCCCCTCATTAAAGTAGCGCCGTAATGCGCCGAGCGCGTCACCCTCAGACTGTTGCAAATGCGCAGTCAATTGTTTAATAAACGGATCGATATAATGCTGGATGACTTCAGCGCCGAAATGTTCTTTACTGCCGAAGTAATTATAAAAAGACCCCTTGGGAATCTGTACCGCATCCAGGATCTCTTTCAGCCCGGTGCCGTGGTAGCCCTGCTCCATAAGCAAGGTTACGCCCTGATTTAACAGGTTTTCCCGGTTGATTTGTTTTTTTGTGATTTCAAGCATGGCGCAATAATACGACCGGTTGTCTCATATTGTCAAAAAAAATTTTCATACTCTATTTTTACAATGTTTTCACGATCATTTCTCCAGATGTCCGGAGAGCAACTCAATCAACATTAATGCCCCATAGCAACAGGGTTTGGTATCATACGCCGTTAAATCCACTTAACAGGAAGCAACATGGGGAAGCCGGTCGAACGCGAACAATTAAACTCTGATCTTATCCTGCCCTGGGTTATTGTCGGCATGATGCTCACCATGCTGGCCGCTTATATCGTTATTTGCCATACCTTGGGCGGACAATTGCAACAGCCGTTGCCGGAAGCCCGGCGGGTGCTGCTTAGA
The DNA here is from genome assembly GCA_023229605.1 of Methylobacter sp. Lineage (GTDB taxonomy): Bacteria > Pseudomonadota > Gammaproteobacteria > Methylococcales > Methylomonadaceae > Methylobacter_A. Next base: position 60,126 of record JALNYY010000007.1, on the reverse strand, counting down.
ACGGTATTTTACGTTATTGCCATTGTGACATTTCCGCTGACTAACCTGATCCGGCACATCCAGCTTCGGTTGAACCAAACCATGCCCAGTTCCCACGCAGCACAGGACGCAGTTGCTACGGCAAAAAGCCGGTATCTGGTGACCGTCATCGTGTCCATGGCGCTGGTTGAAGTGGTCGGAATTTTCGGCCTGGTGATGTTTGTATTGGGCGATGGTTTCAACACCTTGTACATATTCACCGGGCTGTCGGCGCTGGGGCTGTTTTTATACCGGCCAAAAGTCGATGAATACTCCGAAATAATTGAAGCAATCTCTGCACAAAACCATGAATAACTTATTAGCCGACGCTGACATCTGCGTTAAATGCGGTTTATGCCTGCCGCATTGCCCCACTTACAATAAAACCCAAAGCGAAAACGAGTCTCCCCGCGGCCGCATTGCGCTGATTCAAGCCTGGGCTGGCGGGCATCTGGAAACATCAAAAAAGCTGGCTGAGCATATCGACAACTGCCTGTTATGCCGCTCCTGCGAACGGGTTTGCCCTGCCGTGGTGCCTTACGGGCGGTTGATTAATAATTTTCGCGAACAAATCAGCGCCGAACGCGATTCCACGCTGGCGGTGTCGCTGCTAAAAAGCGTATCCCACAATAAAACAGCCGGACGTCTGGCGCAATCGGGTTTGAGGTTTTACCAAACCAGTGGTTTGCAAAAAACGGCACGATTGCTCGGATTACCCGGATTATTGAGGCTGGATAAAATCGATCATTTATTGCCCGACTATCATGAACCAACTCCTTTGGCGCCGCATTACCCGGCGACCGCCGAAGTGAGGGGCAACGTAGGCTTGTTTATCGGCTGCATGGGCTCTTTGCTGGATCATGAAACCGTCGATGCGGCAATCAAGGTGTTAACTGCGGCGGGATTTAATGTATATGTACCCGAACAGCAAACCTGTTGCGGTGCGCTGGATTTGCATGCCGGCGACAATGAAACCTTCAGGCAGCTGGCCGCAACCAATTGCAGCGCTTTTGCGGATAAAAGCCTGGATGCGATAGTAACCATCGCCAGCGGTTGCGGCAGCCAGATGCAGGAATACCGGCAGGCTGAATTTGCCGGGAAAGTGGTCGATATTAGCCAGTTTCTAATCAAATCAGGCTGCGACCTCAGCGACCAACTGCTGCCGCTGTCGGCATCGGTGTGCCTGCATACGCCGTGCTCGTTAAAAAACGTCATGCGCGAGGAGCAGGGGGCGGCAAAGCTGTTGCAGCAAATTCCGGGTATTAAAATGCAGCCGTTGCCTGCGACGATACAATGCTGCGGCTCGGCGGGCAGCTATATGCTGGACCATCCGCAAATGGCGCAAGCGTTGTTAAATGACGTGTTGGCGGCAGCTTTAGAAAACCAACCAGGCTACCTGGTCAGCTCCAATATAGGCTGCGCCCTGCATATATCGGCGGGACTAAGAGAAAGAGGGGTGGAACTGGAAGTGCTTCATCCGGTTGCTTTAATCGCACGGCAATTAAAATAACCACGAAAGACACGGACGACTGCATCCACGCAGTCGTCCGTAATGATCTACCTTAGGTTAATGCCCTATCAAGCATCAGGATTTAACTTCTTCATAACGCTGGCGGTAGTTGTGACCATAAAAAATCTCCGTCACCTCCTTATGCAGCTTACTTTCTATTTCCGCTTTTTGCTCGGCCGACAAGTCGCATTCCTTCTCGAATAAGTAATTCTCCAGCTCGGTTTCCTTAAGCATCATTTTGGTGTGGAAAATATTTTCCTGATACACATTCACATCAATCATCTGATAGCTTTCTTGCGTATCCAATGCAATATAGTCCTGAATAGACGTGATTTTATGGTCGATATAATGCTTCTTTCCTGAAATGTCGCGGGTAAAGCCGCGCACTTTATAATCCATGGTCACCACATCGGATTCAAAGCTGTGAATCAGGTAATTGAGCGCTTTCAACGGTGAAATCCGGCCGCAGGTTGAAACGTCAATATCGGCGCGGAAAGTGCTGATGCCGTTATCGGGATGGCTTTCAGGATAAGTGTGCACAGTGATATGGCTTTTATCCAGATGCGCCAACACCGTTTCCGGCAAAGGACCGGGCGATTGGCTGTTCATGCTCGGCGGAGGCGGCGCTTCGCCCTCGGAGATCAGCATGGTGACGCTGGCGCCTTGCGGTTCATAGTCCTGGCGGGCGATATTAAGAACTTGTGCGCCGATAATTTCGGCGACATCCTTAAGGATTTGGGTCAGTTTGTCGGCGTTATAAGCTTCATCGATATACTCGATATAAGCCTGCTGCTGTTCAGCCGGCGCATAACAAATATCATAAATATTGAAACTGAGCGACTTTGTTAAATTATTAAAGCCGTGTAATTGCAATTTATTCAAAATAGTTAAACCTCGATAACTTCAAAATCATGGGTGATTTCCACCGCTTTGCTTAGCATAATAGATGCCGAGCAATATTTCTCTGCGGATAATTTTACCGCTCTTTCAACAGCCGATGCCTTTAAATCATGACCGGTGACTATAAAATGCAGATGGACCTTGCTAAACACACTCGGAATGGCGTCAACCCGTTCGGCGGTAACCTCGGCCACGCATTTCACAAGGTCATTTCTGCCTTTTTGTAAAATCTGCACCACATCAAAAGATGAGCAACCGCCTACGCCCAGCAAAAGCATTTCCATGGGACGCGCGCCCATATTACGACCGCCATGGTCGGGAGGACCGTCCATAACTACAGCATGTCCACTGCCGGTTTCGCCGACGAACATCACGCCATCGACCCATTTGACTGTTACTTGCATTTATTTTCCCGGTTAAAAATGACGCATAGAGTAGCATAAAAATGCTTATTGCCAGAGTGACAATGTTGATTTTTTTGTTAAAATCCTGCATTGTTAATAAGGCCCATCACGCTACTAAGGACAGATGAATTGTTGCTATGACACTTAACCCCAAAGAATCCCCCTATAAAGAAGCGCTGGAGTATTTCTTGCGCTTTTGCCATATAAAAAAATATCCTGCCAAAACCACCATCATTCGACCTGGCGACATAGGCGACCGGTTGTATTTTATCATAAGCGGCTCGGTCAGTGTTTGCGTGGAAGATGCCGACGGAGGGCATGAACTGATTCTCGCTTATTTAAATAAAAATGAATTTATCGGCGAAATCGGCGTTTTTAAAGCGACTGAACCGCGGAAAGTCAGCGTTAAAACTCGCGGCGAATGCCATTTGGCCGAAATAAGTTACGAACGGCTCCGCCAGATATTGAGAAAAGATCTGGCGGAGCATAGTCCCGACATATTCTTCATGATAGGCGAACAATTATCGTCACGGCTATTAAACACCAGCCGTAATTTATGCGATCTGGCGTTTATGGATGTAGAAGGGCGAATTGCCCGGACTTTGCTGGATTTATGCAAAGGCCCCGAGGCAATAACGCACCCTGACGGTATGCAACTGCATATCTCCAGGCAAGAGATCGGCCGCATGGTCAGTTGCTCAAGGGAAATGGCCGGGCGCGTCTTAAAAGAACTGGAAAATAAAAAGCTGATCACCGCGCGCGGCAAAACTATCGTGGTATTTGGTACGCGCTAATCTTTCAGATTGACTAAACCTTCAACCAGCAGGCGCAGTTTATTCTGGATGATGCGGGTGTTTTCAGGCCCCATGCGCAGCATCTGTTTATGCACCGGGCTTGATGCCTCAAGTTGTTGATCGACAAACTTATAATTTATCGAGTGCCTTAACACTGCAAGCTGCCCGTCGACAACAGGCGCCGCAAGAATTACCGCCGCCGCTTTGGTGAAAATATCTTCCAAGGCATACTCATCCGGATAACTGAACCCCTTAAAAACCTGCAGCAATAACGGCCTGAACTTTTTATACACTGCCAGCGCCGCCTGTACGTCCAGCGCATCTATTGCTGCCGCCAACCGGTCATAGCGCTTATAACTTTCAGCCGCGATAAACAGCGATCCATCGTGCTGATCGACTGCAAACGGCTGCTCCAGCCGAAGAAAGCGCAAGTGCTTTTCAATCCGCAATCCCTGCGAAAAATCGTTAGCAATAACAACATATTTCCTGACCAGCTGATCAGTATTCAGCCAACCGGCAAGCGCAGGAGAAACACCTGTCATTTCCTCCCGCAACAGCGCATCGCTGTTATCAAGATCGGGCAAAATAAATGCGGATTCCTGCTGCAGCTCTACAATATTATCCGAAACGGCTTCTTCCGCAGCCACTCCCTCTATCGACTCCTTGACCGACAGAGGGCTTATTGCACCCGTCGCCGGCCCAGAACCTGAAGGAAGCGCCAAAGTGCGCGTTTCGGGCTCTGTGACGGCACCGCTTTGTTGATGCTTAAAATAAAACCAACCGGCACTCGCCAAAGCGGCCAACATAATCGTCGCCGCAATCACGACTTTGCCGATTTTTTTATCTTTAGTTTGGTCGTATCGATTCATGTTTGAAGCCTTGGGCTGCATAGTTCCATGCGATTATACCCTCCGCAACAATCTGTTGTATCGAGAGCAGCAAGAAAGCATACTTGTGGAGCGACTATTCTAATAGCCTGCGGCTTTGATGAACAGTGGGCGCCAAACTCAGGCCGAATGTTTTTTGGGCAGGGTTGGCTCAACTGATTTTTTGAGATTTATCGTTGAATTCATGCCCGAAGAATTCGGGCTGATTGAGCAGCCAAAGATACAATAGGGAAACCGGGCGATTCCCCCATTTTGTAAATATCGACTTGCCTATAACCGGCAAGCCGATCAGCGTATACCCTTAACTTATCCTTTGGACGCTCTCTTACGCTCATTTTCAGTTAACAGCTTCTTGCGCAAGCGTATCGATTTTGGGGTGACCTCAACCAATTCATCTTCGGCAATAAATTCCAGTGCTTGCTCAAGAGTCATCTTTTGAATTCTCGCCAGCACCAGACTTTCATCCGTACCCGATGCGCGGATGTTAGTCAGCGGTTTGGGTTTGCAGGGATTAACCGTTAAATCATTGGTGCGGGAATGCAATCCCACTAACATGCCCTCGTAGACTTCATCGCCATTGACCAATAATAGCTCGCCACGTTCCTGTAACGGATGCAATGAGTAGGTAACGGCTTTGCCCGCAACCATTGAAATCATCACGCCACGCGAACGGCTGCCCACGTCACCCGCTTTCATCGGGCCGTAGTGATCGAATACATGGTATAGCAGGCCGGAGCCGGAAGTAGCGGTCATAAATTCGGTTTGGAACCCGATCAGGCCGCGTGACGGCATCATATACTCCAGCCGGATGCGGCCCTTGCCGTCCGGTATCATATTGGTCAAGTCGCCTTTACGCTCGCCCAGTTTTTCCATGATCGCCCCTTGATGGATTTCTTCCACTTCAATGGTGACCATTTCAAAAGGCTCGCATTTTTTACCGTCAATTTCCTTAAGAATAACTTCAGGACGCGACACACCCATTTCGAAGCCTTCGCGGCGCATATTTTCAATCAAAACCGACAAATGCAGTTCACCGCGACCGGATACCTTGAATTTATCCGGATCTGCTGTGTCTTCAACTTTCAGCGCAACGTTATGTTGCAATTCCTTGTCTAAGCGGTCGCGAATTTGGCGCGTGGTGACGAACTTGCCTTCGCGTCCGGCAAACGGCGAGTTATTGACCTGAAAAGTCATGCTGACCGTCGGCTCATCAACCGACAATGGCGGCATGGCTTCTACGGCATCGGGATGGCAGATGGTGTCTGATATTTCCAGCTTTTCAATGCCGGCAAAGGCAATAATATCGCCGGCGCGCGCCTCTTGAACTTCAACGCGATCCAAGCCGTGAAACCCGTAAACCTGCAACATACGGCCCTTGCGCTCGACACCTTCCCGGTTAACGATAACCAGCGGCGTGTTGGGTTTTATGGTGCCGCGCTGAATCCGGCCGATACCGATAACGCCGGTATAAGTGTTGTAATCCAGACTGGACACCTGCATTTGGAAAGGGCCGTCCATATCAACGGGCGGGGGGCTTACTTTGGACACAATCGTCTCAAATAGCGGCGTCATATCGCCGCCGGTGATAGTGTGCTCCAATCCGGCATAGCCGTTGATTGCCGACGCAAAAACAATAGGAAAATCCAGCTGTTCGTCGGTTGCGCCCAAGCGATCGAATAAGTCGAAGGTTTGATCGACAACCCAATCAGGACGCGCGCCCGGACGGTCGATTTTGTTGATAACCACAATCGGCTTCAATCCCAACGCAAACGCTTTTTGGGTAACGAAACGGGTTTGCGGCATGGGGCCGTCCACCGCGTCAACCAGCAACAATACCGAATCGACCATCGATAACACCCGCTCCACTTCGCCGCCAAAGTCGGCGTGTCCCGGGGTGTCGACGATATTGATATGGTAGCCGTTCCAATCCAGCGCGGTGTTTTTGGCCAGAATGGTGATGCCGCGTTCTTTTTCAATATCGTTGGAGTCCATAATGCGCTCGGTCACTTTAGTATGAGCGGCAAACGTGCCGGACTGTTGCAATAATTTATCAACCAGGGTCGTTTTACCATGGTCAACGTGGGCAATAATTGCAATATTTCTTAATTTTTCGATCACTTTTATGGTCTCTAAGGTTTATATAAACAAATGTGGGATGCGCTATGCGCATCCTTTTAAACATGATGAGTGCGTATGCACTCTAATGGGTTAAATGCGGGGAAAGAAAGGACGGCGATGCCATCATGACTGCTGTTTAGATTTTGTTGGACACACCCTGCCTGGTCCAATTTGACGATAAGATTAACTCTGCTCCCAAGGCAGGCCCTGAAAACGCCAACCGCCAAGATTACCCCTATGTTTATTCGCATCCAGGGGACCTTCAAAACCGTCAACAATATTAATCAACAATTGATAACCGGCCTCTTCCAGTGCTTTTGCCGCATCCAGCGAACGTTGGCCGCTACGGCAAAGCAATAAAACCGGCGCATTGCGGTCAAGTACGACTTTTTTAACTTCGGCGACAAACTGCGAATTGACTTGCCAATCGGGCGCTTCTTTCCAGGGAATGGATATGGCACCTGGAGGATGCCCTACAAAGGAATGCTCAACTTTCGTTCTTACATCCACCAGTACAGCTTCGGAATTATTTTGTAACAAATCCCATGCTTGTTGCGGATCTAAATTTTCTATCATCTTATTAATCTCTACGTGCGTTTTTGGCCGGCAAACTTGGCCTCATTGCCAACCCCTGATGCTGCTTTTTCTTGCGTAAAGTCTGATAAAACAGTGATTCATCCGTTTATGGTAGCCTATTATCGCATCCCCTAGGCCACGGTCAAGAAATCGACTCACGGCGATGCCATCAAGACGACACGATAATAGGGTATTTTCCCTGCTGAATTTTAATATTTAGCCCTTGCCTACAGGGATATAGGTGCGAGCAGGAAACTTCTCCTGTCCACACAGGCGGTCACATACCTAATCGCACAGCTAAAATAGCCAGGCAGCGTCCGCCAAAAATACGCTACTAATCAACAGTCTGATTCCGTTCCCCGCGGCTAACCCGATATTCCAGAAATTCCTGCAAAAAATCCATAAAGCCTCTGACCTTTGCCGACAAATATTTCCGATGCGGATAAACGGCATGCACATCCAGAGGCGGTGAAGTGTAATCTTCCAGAACAGCTTTCAGCTTGCCCTTTTCAATATCCCTACCCACGATATAAGTCGGCAGCATCACCAACCCCAAGCCGTTAATTGCGGCGATGCGTATCGGATCTGCGACATTCGCCTGCATCCGGCCTGAAACCGTTATCCCTGTATAGCCGGCTTCGCCTTTGAACAGCCATTTATTCCTCGGCGCGATAGCCCAATTAACCAGGCAGCTGTGGTCTTCCAAATCCTCCGGCGTCTGGGGAATGCCGTATTTCTCAAAATATTCCGGCGAACCGCAAACAACCAACGAATAGCTGGCCAATTTCCGCGCAAACATGCTGGTATCGTCCAAAGCGCCCAAAGAAATAGCGACATCGATCCCCTCGTCGATCAAATCCCCCGGACTGCTCTGTAAAATCATCTCGACGGTCAAGTCAGGATGTATTTTCAAAAACTCAGAGACGGCCCAAGCGATATGCGTCGCACCGATGACCGGCGGGGCGCTGATTCTTAAAACCCCCCTGGGCTCGGTCTGTAAATGCGTAACAGCGGCCTCCATCTCCTCAACCTCAAGCAACACTTGCTGACATCGCTCCAGATAAGACGCCCCGACGTCGGTCAAGCTTAAGCTGCGCGTGGTCCGGTTGAATAGTCGCGTGCCTAATACGCCCTCGAGATGCATGATATGCTTGGTCGCCATGGCTCTGGAAATATCCAGGTCGCGCGCGCCGCCGGCAAAACTTCCGGCCTTTGCCACGCGGACGAAAACGTTCATGCTGGTCAATTTATCCATTCACAATCCGCCTGCCTTCTTTCCACAACAAGTCTTCGATTTCGCATTGCGGTACAAAACCGGTAACGGCACCAGCCAAAACGCCTCTAACCCGTTCAAAGTCATCATCTTGTGTTGCCTGTTCCAATACCGCCAACATTTTCTCCAGTTCGGCCCAGGGAATAACCTGCTCCTGTGCGCGCATAATTCTTGCGTGACCGGTTTTTGAGACATTATCGCCGATCAAAAGCTCTTCATACAGTTTTTCTCCGGGCCTCAACCCTGTAAAGTTAATCTCTATATCGCCACCGGGATGCTCTGCGTCTTTGACTTCCAATCCGCTCAAATGAATCATTCTCTTGGCTAAATCAACAATACGAATAGGCTCGCCCATATCCAGTACAAACACATCGCCGCCCTGCCCCATTGCGCCCGCCTGAATAACCAACTGCGCCGCCTCAGGTATGGTCATAAAATAGCGGATGATTCTCTCGTCGGTCACCGTTACCGGCCCGCCTCTTGCAATCTGCTCTTTAAACAGCGGCACGACGGACCCGGAAGAACCCAGCACATTACCGAACCGCACCATCGTAAAACGGGTCCGTAGATTATCAACGGCATTTAAACTGAGCGCCTGCAAAATCAATTCAGCGAAACGCTTGGTCGCCCCCATGGTGTTGGTCGGCCTGACCGCCTTATCCGTCGAAATGAGCACAAAGGTTTCAACTTCCGCCTTTATCGCGGCCGATGCCGCATGCAAGGTTCCAAAAACATTGTTCCAGACCGCTTCGCCCGGATTTCTTTCGACCATCGGCACATGCTTATAGGCCGCCGCATGATAGATCGTCTGCACCTTGAAAGTCTTGCATATTTTTTCGCAGCGCTTAGCGTTTACCACCGAACCCAAGACTGGAATCAGTTTTATTTCTTTGGCGTCCTTCGCTTTGGCTAATAAATGCTGTAACTCCTTTTCTATCGCATAAAGCGCAAATTCGCTTATTTCAAAAAGAATCAGCGTCTCCGGCTGCAACAGGATAATTTGCCGGCAAAGCTCGGAACCGATAGAGCCGCCTGCGCCGGTCACCATCACCACCTTGCCTGCGATATTGGCATGCAGCAGCGATTGGTCCGGCGCCACAGCATCGCGCCCCAAAAGGTCGGCGATATCAACCTCCTGCAGCGCATCAACGGTGACTTTGCCCTGGGCAATCTCGGACAAGCCCGGCATGGACATCACATGAACCGCAAAAGGCTCCAACAAGCGGATAATTTCACTTTTACGCGCCCGATTAGCCGAAGGCATAGCCAGCAGAACATCTGAAACCTGATGTTTTTCTATCAAGTATCTCAAAGAACTGAGCGGATAAATCCGGAGACCGTTGACCTTTTGTTTATGCAGCAACTCATCGTCATCAATAAATGCGACCGGCCTAAATTCACGTCCATAGCTTAATGCGGAAGCCAGTTGTACGCCGGCGTTTCCGGCGCCGTAAATCACCACATTCTTTTTGCTGTGACTTTTTGCTCCCCGGCCTCCACCCAAGTTTAAATAAACCTCTCCCAGCCACCAACGCGCAAAAAACCGGCTGCCGCCCACCAGCAGCATCATATTCAACCAGTTGAGCGGCAACACCGTCCGGGGAACGCCTTTGATGCCTGACTCATACAATACAAACGCAAAAAACAGCGCATAAAACGTAGTCGCCTGAATAATGGTCCATAACGCCCTGACTTCTATGTAACGGATAATCGCGCGGTACAAACCCAACTTAACAAAAATCGGCACGGCGATGGCAGGCGCAGCAACAAACAGATACCACTCATCGCCTTTAGGAATATACAGCTCTCCCCAACGCAAAGAAAAAGCCGCCCAAAGAGCGAACATAGCGAAAAAAACATCGGCGCTGATAAGCATGAAAGCTTTCTTTTGTCGGGGAAGCAGGATAAACCAAGTACGCATATTTGATCTCATAACACGCCCTGCTTATATACCGCATCTTCCATTCGCGGCATCTGCTCCCGGCAGGTTCCCGGCATACACACCGTCCCTGGCGATCGCCGGGCCAGTTCCCGACTGGCCTTCGGCATACACGCCATCCCTGGCGATAACAATTCGTCCTCAAAATTCATTTGACCTTCCCGGCTTGAGCTTGCTGATCGCCCGCTTTATATCGATATACCAGTAACAATAACGGCAAATACGCCACCAAAAGCCCCAAAGCACCGTCCAGTTTCTCCAATGCAACCAGGCTTGCGAGGGGCATTAACCAAAAAACATTAATCGCGCATACTGCCAAGGTGACGGGGCGATGAGCGCCCAAGGTACGGGACGCATATTGATAGGCGTGGCTGCAATGCGCCTGATAAAACTTCTCCCCGCGCATTACGCGGCGACACAAGGTAACCGTTGCGTCAACAATGAACACGCCCAGCAAAATCAGCCACACCCACAATAATCGGGATTCAAGCCATGCCGCCTGCACCGAAAACAGCGCCAGCATAATACCCAAAAAACCGCTGCCGGCGTCCCCCATAAAAATACGGGCTGGCGGAAAATTCCAGACCAGAAATCCCAAAACGGCTGCAGCCAAAAAAACCGGAGGCATCCAAACGCCTGAATCCGGCACCACAAGCCATACCATCAAAGCGCCGCCGCAACAGACCGTGACCGCCTCAATTCCGGCAATGCCATCAATGCCGTCCATAAAATTATACAGATTCAGCAGCCAAACCAGGTAAAGCAAGCCCAGGACTTGCCCGGCCCAACCGAGATCGACAATATGCTCGAAAAAAATAACCGGAGGCAAACCGCCGAACCAATACAAACCCCAGGCAGCGGCTGCAAAATGCACCATAAAACGCCACCTCGCCGGAATAGACTGGCGGTCATCCCAAAAACCGATTCCCGCCACCGATGCGCCGGACAAAATCAACCCTAGACTAGGCTTGATTTGTATCGACGAATCCAATAATGACAATCCGCCGATGATCGACAAAAACACAATGACAACAGCCAGGCCGCCGCCCCTGGGCGTAGCGACAACATGCGAGCTTCTGGCATTGGGAACATCCAGCAGGCTATGATTCAGGGCATAACGCCTGATCAAACCGGTCAGCAGATAACTTGCCGCAAAAGAGAATAGACACAGCGTTATCATAACGAGAGATTTCGGCATGCCTAAGACTCCAAATAACGCACAATCTCGGGCAAGGCGCGTGGTAAATCCTGCACAGGCTTAAAACCCAGCTCACGCTCTATTTTTGCCGATGAATACCAGGCCGACCCCGTTAGTTTCGCAAGCGCATCGGAGTCAAAGAAAAACCGCCGCCCCCGCAAACAGCCGATGCCGTCACCGACTTTAGCCAACACTCGCATCAAACCGATAGGAACGCTGAGTGACGACGGCGATTTTCCCAAAGCCGCCCTGATCCCATCATAAATTTCACGCGTTGAATAATCTTGTCCGTCGCTGACAATATAAATCTGTCCGGCAGCTTCAGGCCTTGTTGCCGCGAGCAATGCCGCGCCGGCCACATCATCGACATGCACCATTGAGCGGCGGTTGTGCAGTTCCGGCAATGGCGGGAACACACCTTTACGGATGGCTTCAATCATCCGCGGCAGATTGCCTTTATCGCTATTGCCGTAAACCATGCAGGGTCGAATCACCACCGGATGCGGCACGTAGCCGCCGTGCAGAACCAGTTGTTCCGCTTCGTATTTGGATTGACCGTAAGGCGTGTCGGCCGGAGCAGCAACCGTTTCGTCCATAGGCTGCCTGTCACTGTCGCCCACCGCCTTGACGCTGCTGAAAAAGATAAAACGTTTAACCCCGGCTTGCTGGGCGGCTTCCAGGAGTTTGCGGGTGCCTTCGGTATTGATTTTCCGGTATTCGGCTTCATCCTCGCGAGTCTCCGCCAAAGCATGGGCTTTACCGGCCAGGTGAAACACCGTGTCGATACCGGCGCAAAGCTGTGGCGGACAACTGTCACAAGCCAGGTCCAGCGTGAAATTATCGTCCAAGCCCGGCACGATTTGGCGGCCCACGCCCCGAATATACAAACCCTGCCGCTGCAAATGGCTGCAAAGCCGCCGGCCGATAAAACCGCCGGCGCCGGAAACCAATACCCGTTGCATCACATTAAACCCGCATAGCCGCTTTAAACCCCGTTGCCATGGCTACAGGGGTTTGGACCAAACGGTTCGATTGACATAGTCGACATAGCTTAAAACGATTCTCAGCAGCTGCTTGGAGACCGGTCCGGCCTGATAATCCACGATAGGGCGCATAACCGCCCGGTTTTTATCATGCTGGGATACGATGACCCGCACAGCATCAAGCACGCGTTCTTTTTTCAACCCGCTCATGATCAGAGTGCCGACATCCATGCCTTCCGGCCGTTCATGGGCGTTGCGAAGCGTAATAGCGGGAAGATTCAGCAACGAAGCCTCTTCGGTGATCGTGCCGCTATCCGACACCACGCAGTAGGCTTCCATCTGCAACTTGATGTAATCGCAAAACCCGAACGGTTTTAAAAACCGGATATGCGGACTGAGTTTACCGAGCTGTATAGCATCCAGCCGCTTTCTGGTACGGGGATGGGTTGAAACGATAACCGGAATATTATAGGTTTCGGCCAGCGCATTAAAGGTTTCCACCATATCCAGCAGGTTTTCCGGCGTATCGACATTCTCCTCGCGATGCACGCTGACCAGAAAAAATTTACCGGCATCCAGTCCCATGCGTTGCAACACATCGGATTTTTCGACCTGCGGCATGTAGTAATCGAGCACCTCGTCCATGTGCGAACCGGTTTTGATAATCGTCTCGGGACGAATGCCTTCCGCAATCAGATAGCGACGGGCATGTTCAGTCAGCACCAGATTGATGTCGCTCAGATGGTCCAGGACCTTGCGATTCAACTCTTCCGGCACCCGCTGATCGAAACAGCGATTGCCTGCTTCCATATGGAATACCGGAATTTTTCGGCGCTTTGCGGCAATCACAGCCAGACAGGAATTGGTATCGCCATACAGCAGCACCGCGTCGGGTTGTTCCCGTCCAAAGACTTCATCGGCTTTCTCGATGATGCGGGCGATAGTCTGAGCAACGTTTTCACCGACCGCTTCCAGAAAATAATCCGGCTTACGTATGCCCAAGTCTTCGAAGAAAACCTGATTCAGCTCGTAATCGTAATTTTGCCCGGTATGAACCAGAATATGTTGGGTATGCTTGTCAAATTCGGCGATCGCCCGGCTCATTTTTATCAGTTCCGGCCGTGTACCGACTATCGTCATCACTTTAAGCATTGAGTTCTTCCTTAATAAAATTCAGTTTCAGCAGCAGCGTTTTGATTTGCTCTACATTTAAACACTCAGTGTTGTGCGAAGTGTAATCGTCGAGATGCGAAATTTTTTCTTCGCCTTCGCTAAAATATTGCGCGTAATTAAGATCGCGGTTATCGGCAGGAATGCGGTAATAATCGCCCAGATCCTCGACGCGCGCCATCTCCTCCCGCGATACCAGCGACTCGTAAAGCTTCTCGCCATGCCGGGTACCGATCACACGAACAGGATTATCCTTGACGAACAATTCTTTCAGCGCCTGCGCCAAATCCGCAACCGTCGAGGCCGGCGCTTTCTGGACAAAAATATCGCCCTGCCTGCCGTGTTCGAAAGCGTACAACACCAGATCCACCGAGTCTTCCAGCGACATCAGGAAGCGCGTCATGTTGGGATCGGTAATGGTCAGAGGCAAGCCTTCCTTTAGCTGGGAAACGAATAACGGAATGACCGACCCGCGCGAAGCCATCACATTGCCGTAGCGGGTTGCACAAAGCACGGTTTCGCCTTCGTTTTGCATGCGCGCCTTGGCAACCATGAATTTTTCCATCATAGCCTTGGACAAGCCCATCGCGTTGATAGGATAGACCGCCTTGTCGGTACTCAACATCACAACCCTCGCTACGCCGCGGGCGATAGCGGCCGCCATGACGTTTTCCGAACCCAGGACGTTGGTGCGCACCGCTTCCAGCGGATAGAACTCGCAAGACGGCACCTGTTTGAGCGCGGCGGCATGAAATACATAATCCACCCCTTTCATGGCCTGGTAGATACTGTCGTAATCGCGGACATCGCCGATGTAGAATTTCAGCTTGGGACTGTTTAACGCAATCCGCATTTCCTCCTGCTTTTTCTCGTCGCGACTGAAAATGCGGATCTCGCGGACTTTCGTCGAAAGAAAGCGCTTGAGTACGGTGTTGCCAAAAGAACCGGTCCCGCCGGTAATCATTAAAATTTTATCGTCAAACATTTCTGAATTAGTGGTAAGCATGCATCACATTGATAAGGTCCGGCCAGCTCTGGGCGCGATAGCCGGTTGCGGCACGGAAACGGTCGCCATTCAATGACCGGTCGATGGCCAGTTGCTCGTCAGGCACGATTTCGACCATCTTACCGTAAGTCGTCGCAATCAGCCGCAATAAGCTGTATTTATCGATAGGTTCGGCGGCGACGTGGTACAAGCCGTGCAAATCGGGCCGCGGTATCACGACATCGCGAATCACCTGGGCAAACACCACGGTGGGCAATCCCGAGAAAATAGCCTTGGTAAAACCTTTGCACTGTTCGCCTTGCGATAAAAACCAATCCAGCAAACCGTAAGCACTGTTCAATTCGTGGCCGATAGTCGACGTGCGCAATGTCACGGCATGCGGATAATCGACTTCGCCCATGATCTTGCTTCGGCCATAGACATCCTGGGCATCCGGCGGATCGGACTCAAGATAGCGGCCCTTGCTGCCGGTAAACACGCAATCGGTGCTGATATGAATCAGTCTGGCACCAACCAATTCCGACAGTTTAGCCAGCCGGTGCGGCATCAGGCTGTTGATCGGCAACGCGGTCAACACATCGTCCGAGCCGGGCAGATGCTTGGTCAATCCGGCGCAGTTCACCACCACATCGGGACGTACGCGGTTAAACAAGCTTAACAAGGCATCGCTATCGGTTGCCTCCACACCTGCTATCAAACGCCCGGCAATCGCCTGAGGGAAAAACCGGCCGGCCTCGGCAGAACGCACGGAACCGAATACCTGCCAGTCCTGTTTTTCGCTGAGCACGCGCAATACCGTACTTCCGATCATTCCGCTTGCGCCCACAACCAGCACCTTCATTAACTATTCCTCGACAATGGAGATATTTCGTAAAAATAACCGATCAACTGATCCACCAGGCTATCGTGATCAAAATGTTCCTGATAATAACGCCGGCCATTGCTGCCAAGGCGTTCGCGGTCTTCAGGCGACATCGCAACCAGCTGCAATATCGCCTCCGCTAATGCTTTTCCGTCTTCGGCCGGCACCGCCAGACCTGCATCGGCTTCTTTTACCAGACGCGCGCCCTCACCGTTCAGGCAGGCCAAAATCGGCCGCGCTGCAGCCATATAAGCCTGTATTTTGTTAGGGACGGTGGCGGCAAAAATCGGCTGGTCGGCGAGCGTAACCAATAACGCCGACGCTTTAGCCATGATGCCCGGCATGGTCTCGACCGGGAACCGGCCCGGCAAATGCAAATTACTCAAACCTCTTGCTTTGACCTGATCGCACATCCACTGCCAGCGGCTGCCCTGGCCTAAAACCACAAAGCGGATGTCCGCCCGGGCCTTAAGCAAAGTCGCCGCTTCTACAATGACTTCTACGGCTTGAGCCGTACCGATGTTTCCGGCAAAAACCACGGAAAAACCGTCTTCCAACGCAGCCACGCCGGGCAACGGCACATCCGGAGGATTGCAAAACATAGCTTCGACCGAATTAGGATAATAGCGAATCGGACGATCCGAAGCCAACCGCCGCACCTGAGATTCAAAAGACCGCGATTGCACTAATATCAGATCGCTGTGGCGGTAAATAAATCGCACCACGTATTCCACACCGCGCAACAGCCACCGATTACGCACATACCCGGTCGCCTCAAGGCTTTCCGGCCACAAATCCTGCACCCACAGCACCACTGGACAGCGTTTCAGCCAACCTAGGAATATAGCAGGAATGGCTTGCAGTATCGGCGAGGGGGCGTAAACGAAAATGACATCGTACTTGCGCTTCCGTAACCGCCAGGCGCCGAATACCGTTCCGCAAAGAATAAACGACAAATAATTGACCGCTAATTGCAGCACGCTATTCTTTCCTCGAGGAACCAACGGGACGCGCTGCACATTTGCGCCCGCCCATTGCTCTGTCTGGCAACCGATGATGCCATACCCCTCATGAATGACGCCTTCGGGGTAATTAGGTTTGCCTGTCAGCACATCAACCGTCTCGCCTTTTTCCACCAAGGTTTGGACAACGTCATTAATACGAAAGCTCTCGGGCCAAAAATATTGACTAACCACTAGAATACGCAAGCTATTCCACCTTTTTCAAAATTTGCCCGATAAATTCGGCGGCATCAAGCAACGGCAACGGCCGCTCATCACCCCCCATAAAGCGCTTCACTGCCCTGGCGATAGAGATTGCCGACTCCGGATCAAAGGTTTGCTCCGGATCAAGCACATCTCTTACATAGTCTAACTCAGACGCCAACACCGGTAACCCGGCTTGTCGCGCCTCGATCAAAGGTAAACCAAATGATTCGAAGACCGAAGGATACACCAAAGCCCCGCCACTCTGATAAAACTGCTTACCCTGATCATGCGGCACCATGCCAAAATTTTCCACATGCAAACCGTATTGAATTTTTTTCTCCGCTATCCAATCGCACAGCCCGGCAAAACGGCTTTTATCCAGCGTCAGGCAAAGCGAGGGAAATAAGCCCTCCTCCGCCAACAGGCACCAGCCCTCAATCAACCGACGATGGTTCTTATGCGGTTCACCCGATGCCATATAAAGAAAATCGAAATCTTTTGGCTCCCGGCTGCGTTGTGTTGCCAGATTGCGCTGGTAGCCTTTCATGCCATCCACAAACGGAAGCATGCGAATTCCTGTCTTCGTCCTGTTGCAAAACCGGGATTCCAACGCGGCCTTCATTGCCGGCGTTTGCACGACAAACGCATTCGCATTGCCGGCCTTCCAAGACAACCACAATCGCTCTATATTCAGGCGCAACCGTGTCTTCATTGCAAACCCCGAAAGACTGGCATCCTCCGCCAGATATTTGTTTTGCACAAAGACAACGACCCAACCCGCCAGCTTAAAGAGCGGCGGCAGATTACCAAAACAAAGCACGGTATCTTCTCCGCAAACCTGCTTCGCAAGCCACCATTCGGCTAAAAACCGTTGCGGCACGGAAGGATGAACTCTTTTTATCTGTACATGATCCATCGGGATTCCGGGCACTGGCATTCTACTGTCCAATAGCAATACGCATTCCTGATGCGCTACGCAACCCTTGATCAGCGCATCGAGCAAAGTCTTGCCCCCGCCCTGATGGACATTGGTCGCATGTATGAATAGTTTCGCCATTCTGTGTTGCTACGCCTCGAAATCCGGACAGTTTTTTGCCGCATCCATTAATCCGTTATGCATCGAAAATTCCCAACAGTGAATTGTAGTATCTTAACCCATCGGGGCTTTCAATGAATGCCCGCCCCGCTTCCCGCATGGCTTGAATTTCCTCTGAAGACAGCTGCATCACCTTATCCTGCAACTGTTCCCAAGAACTAAAACGCCGGCAATCGATGTAGGCGTTTTCCGGCGCCAGCGTCTCGATGTCGGTCGCCCCCCAATAGAGAGGGACAGTGCCCGCATACAGGCAGTCGAACAGTTTCTCGGTGACATATCCCTGCATCGCCATATTTTCAAAACACAGTGCGAAATCATACCTGCTCAGCACTTCAAACTTGGATGGGCAAGAACCCTTGTAAATCGACATCAAGGTTCTACGATGCAACCAGTAGGGCAACCACATTGAATTGCGAGACCACCATCTTTCCCAGCCGCGGCCATACAGGTCGACCGTACCGAACCGGGCTAACGCCGCCAACGCTTCAATACGCTTACTGTACAGTTCGGCGTTGAACGAACCCGGCTTGTGATTGCCGTTGATCATCACCATACGCCGCAGTCTGTCGCCTCTGCTCCAGAATTCTTCTATCACATCCTTGCGCGGCTGCGGCCAGTACAATTGGCGCAATTTGGATTGATCCACGCCTTTCAACGAATAGCCGTCGCCCACGGTGTTATGGACGTAAACCCGCTCGAAAGCGGCCGTCAGCTTGGGCAGTTCGCGATACAGGCGTTGATCGACAACCGGCGGTTCAAAAACCACAAACGCTTTCAAATCGACATTGCCTCTGGCCGCCATTTGTTGATAATTTTCCAGCACGCCCAGAGAATAATAATCGCAACGCTCTGCATCAGCTTCCGGTTGCAGTAGCCGATCCGCCGTATGCAACTCGATGCCCTGCCCGTTAAGCGCGTCCCGCAAGCGGATGAAAGGCTCGAGCGTATCGTCCCGGTTCAACACCGCATCGCTCCGGTCAAACAAACGGTCCTGATAATACGCCTTGGATGGCGGGTCGACATAAACGCCTTTGATTTTGGAATCTTTCACTTCCCGGTCACCTGTTTCATATACATTAGCGGCGCTTTGCCCATCTTATTCATCCCCATTGCGGCCAACAGTTTTACGCCTATCCCGGCGATCAAAGTAACCAAGCCGCGCTTGGACTGTATGGCCGCGTACAGCGCATCCAACGATAAAACATCGCTGCAAAGTTCCTTGGCTTCTTTGGGGCGATCGCTCAAGAACAGATTAACCGCGCGAGCCACCCTGTCCCGACGCTCCAGCAATGCATAATTCCTGAAGTCCGATGCACTGAGCATCGATCTGACCGGCTCCTGCGCAAGATAATAATCCATGACCAGGAAAAAATCCGCCCGCTCGGTATTCATCCGGGTACGCGCCGACCATTGGCTGCTGCTGATCCTATAACGCATCAGCCGCTGCGGCAGAATACCGACAGCATGTTTCTGAAGAATCCTGAACCAAACATCCAGATCGGCGCTGGATTTGAACAGCTCTCCCCGCCAGCTTTGGATTTCCTGCTGGTACACCGCTGTACGCGCCATCACGCTGGGGCAAATCATAAAGTTTGAGGCTTTCAATACGGTTTTAAATATATCCTCGAAACTATACAGGTTATTTGCCGAAAACAAACCTTTTGGCAGACCGATTGCCCCGATATTCCTGCCGTCTTCGTCAATCAAACCGGCCGACGTAAATACCGCTCCCGCCTCGGGATTCGATTCCAGAAACGCGACCTGCTGTTCCACCATTCCGGTCTCGTAAATATCGTCGGCATGGAAGATAGCCGTATATTTTCCCCTCGACAAATTGAAACAACGTTCAAAATTCGCCTCAGCGCCGATATTGCTTGCGTTGGCGTGTACGCTGATACGCGCATCCGTAAACGAGCGGACTATATCCAGCGTCCCGTCCGTCGATGCGTTATCGGCAATCTGGATGTTCAGATTACGATAGCTCTGGCTGACAATCGAGCGTAGCGTCTCGCCTATCGTCTTTTCGGCATTGTAGGTCGGTATGCAAATCGACACCAAAGGCTCCGCAGCCTCAATCATTGTTCAGTCCCATGCGCTGAAACACCTTGGCAAAACGTTTCCCGAAAGTATGATCGTTAAGCGTGCGCCGGTGGCCAGCCTCAGCTATCGACTCCCGCAGCGTATCGTTGCTCAGATACAAGGCCACCTTGGCCAGCAAATCGTCCGGATCGACATAAATGCCGATCTCCTTGCCGATCTCGTAATAAGTTTCCAGACCCTCCACGTAGTAGGAAAGCTGGAACGCACCACAACCATTGATCTCGAAGTGACGCGCCTTGAGTTGCTCGACCGTCTTCGGAGAACGGATGCGATTCAACAGTCCGCGCGGCGAAGCCATCAGGAAACGGGCATCCCATGAGGCCGAATTCGACATATTCAGATTGATGCGGCTCTCGTTAAACACCTGCACCATCTCGTCATGCCCGACCTTTCCGGCCGGCCAGCGATGTCCGACGGCATGCACCGAAAATCCGGCCTTGCGCAAGCGCTCTACCAGCCATTCCCGATAGGGATGCCAACCGCCGACAAACGACACGTCGTAGCGCTTCGGCGCATCTGTTTTGAAATAAAGTTTCTCGTTGCAGCCGAATGGAAAATGGATCGCATTCGGCAAGCCCAATGCCTGGTATTTGCTCTCGCCATAATGATCGGGCGTGGAGAAAAAATCGAACTGCCTGGCCCAAAACCGGGAATATTCCACGCGCCAGGTATCGTCATGAAAAAAACACAAGGTCTTGGTATGCTCGCGGAGCTGCTGCACAGTTTCGGGCTCGAACTGGTCGGTATATAAAGAAAACATCGCAAGCGCCGGTCTGATCTCTTCCGCCATGGCCAGCAATTTACGATTCATCTCCGCCTTACCTAAAGCCTGTATCTCGGTCATGTAGTCAAACAAAATGACTTCATGCCCCAGACTGCGCAAACTCTCGTAAAAATTATAATGCTCATACGAATAACCGCGCGATCGGTCACCATAGTCGTATTGCATGCACACCAACAGGATCTTCACATTACATCTCTCTTAGACAACACCGCTTGCAGCAAAAAATACTGCAATGCGGTAAAAAACAGCCCCACCACGCCCAACGCGAAAATGCTCTCCACTACGCGGTCGTGCGAGACTGAAACAAACCTGATCAACATAGCGCCGCCTGCAAGCAGTCCGCCCATTGCCGCCCCAAACAAGAGCCGCGGGTAAGGGAGGCTCAGCGCCACCTCGGTTCTGATCGTAAAATGCAGGACCAGAATCATCGCCAAGCCGGACAGCGAAAGCGCGATACCGACGCCGGATGCGCCCAGCTTCGGCGTCAGCCAGACCAGCAGCACCACCGACATCGAGGCACCGATCAAATTGGGGACCAGCAGCAACCGGGTCTTCATCCGCGCATGCGCCGCCATGCCGTACACACCGGCGATCACCCTGCCGGCTTCCGCCAATGCGCCCCACATCACATATTGGGCGGATGACTGATAATCGGCTCCCAGCAACACGCAAGTCAATTCCGGCGCCATCGCGATGATGAAGCCGATCAGCAGCGCCAATGCGGGCAATATCGCCGACGCATAGCTCCGCCATGCCTGCGCCTGTTCCTCGCGGTCCCCGCTGCTGACGCGTTTATAGAACTGGGGCTGAAAATAAGTCGTCAACACGGATTCGAATCCCGCGATTAAACCGGCGCTGATCCCGTATCCCGCGACAAACAGGCCGAGCGCCGCAAGTCCCAGGGAATCTTCCATGAAGAAGCGGTAACTTTGGGACTGCACCCAATTCATGCCGACCGCAATCGAAACCGGCCACGCAAACTCGAACAATACGCCGACATGCGCGGATCTTGACTTAGCCGATCCCGGCACTTGAGGCTCGGACAATCGGGCAAAAAACACTTTGCCGCCGACACCGGCAAATACCGCCTGACCGGCCAGCAAACCCAGCAGCCAATATTCGGCGCGAGGCTCGAAATGGAAAATCAGCGCCACCGCCGCAAGAAAACCGCTCGCCAGCGTTGCCAGCGTCAGCCCGATGAACCAGCCGCGAAACCCGAGCAAGTTCAGTGAAGGAATAACGGTCTGATTTGCCGTATTGAGCAGCAACGATCCGCCCACCAATAACCATAACCATGCGGCATCGGCCTGAAATCCGATACTCCCCAGACTGTTCATGACCGTCAGAACCGCCGAAGCCAGCACGGCGACCGCTAACAGATACGCCCAATAATAATCGAGATAACGCCTTACCAAACCTTGCGCCTCCCAGCTGTGAAGACGCCGGTTGATGAACATCCCGACCGGATTGACCAGAAACAGCGCGAAGAATGCGGTCGCACTGACAAACAACGCCATCCGACCCATTTCAGACGGAGACAGAAACGTGGTCACGACGCGCATCATGGCCAGAGCCAGTATGAATTGTACCGCGCGGCCAAAAAAGATCAGTAGCATGCCTTATCCCTTCGTCCGAATCGAATCGGCCGCCCCCGGCCAATCAATGAATGGAAACTGCTCATCCAGTTTTGAGCCGAAAGCCAGGCGCGGACGGCATTCCGTCGCATAAGGCATGGTTACTTCGACCAGGATCGGCTCCTTAGCCTCCGCAATGTCCGCTATTGCGCTTGCCAGTTCTGCGGCGCTTGAAACCAAACGGCTGTTGATGCCGTAAGCTTTCGCCAGCTCGGTAAAATCAGGACAGCTGTATCCTTTCCTGGTGGATTGATCCCTGCCGTCGAAATACATATCCTGGAAATTCTTCACCATCCCCAACGAGTGATTGTTCATCACGATGATAGCAACATCCAGCTGTTGGCGCTTCAAGGTATCCAGCTCCTGGATATTGACTTGCAGGCTGCCGTCGCCGGTGATCACGACAACTTTGTGGCCCGCGCTACGCGCCACCCCCAGCGCGGCGGGCAATGCGAATCCCATCGCGCCCATGCCGCCGCTGTAATGCGCGGCCTGATTCTTCCCCAGACGCAGGCTCTGAGCAGCCCACATCTGGTGGTTGCCGACATCGCAGACATAATCCACCGGTTTGCCGGCCATTGCCTTGTTCAACAGTTCAAACAATACGCTGGGGCTAAGCTCCCAATCCGCATATTCATCGGCGGCTGTCCGCGCCTTCAATGCAACGAGCTGCGCAACCCACTCTGTCTGCTTGGCGCGAAAGGTATCGCTGTCGATACTGAAATGCCCGAAAAAAACCTCGGCATCGCTGCAAATCGACAGATCGGCGTGGATGCGGTTATTCAGTTGTCCGGGATCGATGTCGATCTGCACGACTTTGGCCTTGCGTGCGAAATCGTCGCTGTTTGCGCCGGTTTGGCGTACATCCAGGCGCGCGCCGACCACGATAAGCAGGTCGCAATTCTGCACCGCCCAGTTCGCTTCGCGATTGCCGTAACTGCCGATCATGTTGAAATAGTGGCTAGCCGCGACGACCCGCTCGTGTCCCATCAGCGTCGAGACGTAGGGAATGCCGTTTGCCTCCAGCGCGGCTATCCACGCCGGCATCGAAGGAGCCCATCGCGCACCGCCGCCGAGACAGATCAACGGCCGTTCGGCGCTTCGGCAAAGTTCGGATAAAGCCTCCAGTGCAGCCTGATCGACAGGCGGCGCTTCGGCCAATTGCAACGGCTTGCGCAGCCATTCTTCGACCAGCGCATCCGGGATATCCACGCGCTGCACATCGTTTGGGATGTCAATCAGTACGGGGCCCTGCCGTCCCGAAACCGCCGCCGATAATGCGCGGTGCAACTCCGGCAGCAGTTTGCCGGGATCGGTCACCTGCGCCGCATACTTGGTGATTGAAGCCGCCATCGGAATGATGTCGAGTTCCTGAAAACCTTGCTGCCGTATCGCGCGCACGCCCTTCAACTCGTGGGTATTCACTTGTCCGGTGATGAACAGGCAGGGGACGGAATCGAACCAGCAACTGCCGATGCCGGTGATCAGGTTGGTCGCGCCTGGGCCGCTGGTGCCCATTGCGACGGCGACCTGCTTGCCCATCGTTTGCCGCGCGACGCCTTCCGCCGCGAACGCGGCGGATTGCTCGTGGTGCATCGAGATAATGTTGAAACGGCCATCTTGTGCGAGGCTGTCCAGCAGATGCGTAATCATTCCGCCCACCAGTTCAAAACAATAATGGACCTGGTGCGCGGCTAAGAATTTGGCGACGGCGTCGGAAGCTTTCATACAGTGTCAGACTAGCGAGTGTTGATAAGAAGCCAGCGTTTTACGCAAGCCTTCGACCAGACTGATCCGTGCGGAATAAAACTGTTTGAACTTGTCCGTATTCGGGATGTAGCGCGAGCGAGGCCCGGCCCCGGTCTTGCCTTCGACAACAATCTCGACATTGCCGATTTGTGCGGCAATCAGTTCGGCGAGCTCGCGAATGGAAACGCACGGTGCGTCAGACCCGACGTTATAGAGTTCGCCGGGCTTGCCGTTCAGCAACAACTTCCACAAACCGATGGTTAAGTCCGAGGCGTAGCAATAGGTTCTTATCGCCGAACCGTCACCATGAATGCGTATCGTTTTATCGCGCATGGCCTGCCGGATAAAATCCGGTATAGCGAAACTGCCATCGATGTCCTGGTAGGGGCCGACAAAGGCGAACAAGCGGGCAATGACCGTAGGTACGCCGGATGCGCGGCACAGTAACTCCGCATAACGTTTGGCTTCGCCGTAACAGGAAGAAAGATCGGCCAAATCCGGGGCTCCCGGTTCATTTTCCGCAAGCGCATCGACTTCCGGCGCCTGGCGTCCATAGGCCGCACCACTGCTCAGATACAGCAAGGCGCGCACCCCGGCACGACGGGCATAGCGCAACACGACGCTGGTTCCGTTCGCGATGTCTTCCATCGTCTGCATCGGCGCTTGCAAATAACTCGCCGGATCGGCCGGCGAAGCGGCGTGAATCACGTAGTCGCAAGCATCACTGGGCGGCTCAAACCTGAGTCCATCCCATTCAAACCAGAGCAATTCAGGAACCCCGAAGAAATGCGGCCATTTTTCGCGGGCCGCAGCCAGCGAACGGGTCGGCAGCAACAAACGGCATGGCGCGCCATCGTGGCTTAGGTTGAAGGCAATAATGCTTTCGACCAGATAACTGCCGACAAAGCCGCTGCCGCCGGTGAGCAGCAGAATCTTGCCGGACAAAGCCTGCAAATCGTTACGGCACGCAGCCAGGATGAAGCGGATGTCTTCTTCGACGATAGGCGTGCGCTGCATCGGCATTAAACGTTCACACCAAAGAATGCTTCGAGTTTTGCAATGACGAAATCGAGCATCTCTTTGTTCAAGCCCGGATACACGCCGACCCAGAATGTGTCATTCATCACGATGTCGGTATTGGTCAGCTCGCCGGAGATGCGGAAGTTGCGCCCCTCCATGTAGGGTTGGCGGGTCAGGTTGCCGGCGAACAACAGGCGCATGCCGATCTTGTGCTGATCGAGGTATTTAAGCAGGTCGACACGGTTGATGTCCGCACCCGATTTGATCGTGATCGGAAAACCGAACCAGGACGGATCGCTGTTCGGGGTCGCTTCCGGCAGCAACAGGAATTTTTCGCAGCTTTTCAGCCCTGATTTCAAATAGGCGAAGTTGTGTTTGCGCGCCGTTATGAATCCCGGCAAGCGGTCCATTTGCGCCAACGCGCAAGCGGCCTGCATGTCGGAAATGTTGAGGTTATAGCCCAAATGCGAGTAGGTGTATTTATGATCGTAGCCTTTGGGCAGGGTTCCGAGTTGCCAGCCAAAACGTTTGCGGCAGGTATCGTCGCAGCCGGGAGCGCAGTAGCAATCACGCCCCCAATCACGGAAGGATTCGATGATTTTTTTCAGCTTGCGGTCTTTGGTAAAAACGATGCCGCCTTCGCCCATGGTGATGTGATGAGCCGGATAAAAACTGCAGGTGGCGATATGGCCGAAAGTGCCGACATGCCGGCCTTTGTAGAGCGAACCCAGCGCATCGCAGCAATCTTCAATGATCCACAGGTCGTATTTTTTCGCGACAGCCATCACGGCATCCAGATCGAACGGATTGCCCAAAGTGTGGGCGACCATGATCGCGCGGGTGCGTTCGCTTACCGCCGCTTCGATTTTTTGCGGATCGATGTTGTAGGTCGGAATATCGACATCGACAAACACCGGCACCATGCCGTTCTGCAAAATCGGATTAACGGTGGTAGGAAAACCTGCCGCTACGGTAATGACTTCATCGCCCGGCTTTAACGCGCGATCACCCAGTTTGTACGAGGTCAGCGCGGTAAACGCGAGCAGGTTGGCCGCAGAACCCGATGTGGTCGTCAGTGCGTAAGGCACGCCGACAAACTCGGCAAAGCGCTGTTCAAATGCCTTGTTGAAACGTCCGGTGGTCAGCCAGCCGTCCAGGGAAGCTTCGACCATGTTTTTCAATTCGCTGGCGCCAAGCACTTTACCGGATGGAGGGATGACGCTGGCGCCGGCCTCAAATGTCTGCTCCGCGAAATGCAACTTGCTGTATCGCTCAACCAGATCGAATATCTGTTGTTTCAACTCTGCCTTGCCCACTTCAAATTCCCGCTTAATTGTTTAAATCATTGTCATATGCCCGAATCTGACGCAAGGTCAGCTCATGCATGTCTTTCCCGTCCCGATATGCCCGATGCCAGTCAACAATCGCAGCCAATGCGTGTTCGAGACGCCATCTTGGGCGCCAATCCAACCGGGCTTTCGCCTTGGAACAATCCAGTTTCAGATAATGCGCCTCGTGCGGATGATCGCCCTGATCCAGCAACCAGCTCGCGCCATCGCCCCAAGATTTAGTCAGGCTGTCCACTATCCATTGCACGGGCTTGGCATCTTCATCGGCCGGACCGAAATTCCAGCCCTCTGCATAGGCGGCGCCTTCTTGATAAAGCTTTTGCGCCAGCAATAAATAACCGGACAACGGCTCCAGCACATGCTGCCAGGGACGCGCCGCATCAGGATTGCGGATAACTACCCGACGGCCCTCGCCGATCGCGCTCAGGATGTCCGGGATTAATCGATCCTCCGCCCAGTCGCCGCCGCCGATGACGTTGCCGGCACGTCCGGTAGCCAGCGCAACCCGATGCTCGTTGTATTTTTCCGGGTTGAAGAAGGAACTGCGGTATGCCGCAGTTACCAGTTCGGCGCAGCCCTTGCTGTTGCTGTATGGATCATAGCCGCCCATCGGTTCGTTTTCCCGATACCCCCATACCCATTCCCGGTTGTCATAGCATTTGTCGCTGGTGACATTGACCACCGCGCGCACCGATTGCGTCTGGCGGACAGCCTCAAGCACATGCACGGTACCCATCACGTTGGTGGAATAGGTTTCAACCGGGTCAACATAGGACCGGCGCACCAGCGGTTGCGCCGCCATGTGGATGACGATGTCCGGCGCGGCTTCGCGCATCGCTTTCGTCAGCGCCGCGCCATCGCGGATGTCGCCGATGATCGATTTCATGCCCTGCGCGACATCCGCCACTTCAAACAGGCTTGGAGTCGTCGGCGGCTGCAACGCATAGCCGGTCAGCTCGGCGCCGAGCTGATGCAGCCATAAACTTAGCCAGCTCCCTTTGAAGCCGGTGTGTCCGGTCAGGAATACTTTTTTACCCTGCCAGAACGATGGATTTACGGCCATATTTTCCACGGCGCCTTGCCGCCGGCCCACAACGCTTCAAGATGATTTTTATCGCGCAAGGTATCCATAGGCTGCCAAAAACCGGAATGAAAGTAAGCCGCCATTTGTCCTTCTTTGGCAAGCTGTTCCATCGGTTCACGCTCCCAAACCGTTTGATCGTCTTTGATGTAATTGAATACCTCGGGAGAAAGCACAAAGAACCCGCCGTTAACCCAGTTGCCGTCTCCGTGCGGTTTTTCTTCAAAACTGACGACACTGTTCCCGTTCAAGTTTAGCGCGCCAAATCGTCCCGGCGGCTGCACTGCGGTCAAGGTAGCCGATTTGCCGTGCTGTTTGTGGAAGTCAACCAGCGCCGCAATATTCACATCGCCAATACCGTCGCCATAAGTACAGCAAAAATCTTCGTTGCCTATATAATCGGCAACGCGCTTGATGCGGCCGCCGGTCATGGTTTCTTCACCGGTATCGACCAGCGTTACGCGCCATGGCTCAGCGCTACGCTGATGGACTTCCATCTTGTTGTTCTGCATGTCAAAAGTCACATCAGACATATGCAGGAAATAATTGGCGAAATATTCCTTGATCACATAGCCCTTATAGCCGCAGCACACCACAAATTCGTTGATGCCGTGCGCGGAATAAGTTTTCATGATGTGCCAAAGAACCGGGCGGCCGCCGATTTCTATCATCGGTTTCGGGCGCACGGATGTCTCTTCGCTGATCCGCGTTCCCAATCCACCTGCAAGAATGACGGCTTTCATTGGGGCATCCTTACAACGTGCCGAGTGCCGCAAACGCTTCCGGTATCGGGAAATGATGATTGCCGACAAACAACCCGAACTGGTCGATATGATCCGCATTTTTCAGGGTGCCGTGTACTTCCGAATCGAAATATTTCACCACTTCATTTTTGGCGAAGTTGCCTGCCACAATAGGCCGATACTCAAAGCCCAGCTCATCCAGTTTCGCGACCAACGCGGGGCGTGTCAGTTCACTGCCTGGGCGAATCACCAGGCTAAAGCCAAACCAACTGCTGTCGCCTATTTCGCGCTGGATCAGGATGTCAGGATGATTGCTCAACGCTTCTTGCAGCAGCTTGCCGTTCTTGCGGCGCTCTTCGATCATTTGCGGCAACCGCTTCATTTGCTCGACGCCTAATGCGCCTTCCATGTCCAGCGGGCGAACGTTGTAGCCGGGCAACACGAAGCGAAACGACTCTTCAAACGGGTCATCGCTTTTCTCGCCGCACACAAGGTTGTTCTTGGGCAGGTTGCGGGTCCAGCCATGCGCCCTGAGCGACAGCAGGATTTGGTACAGCTCTTCATCATCCGTGACGATCAGCCCGCCTTCCATCGTGGAAATATGGTGGCTGAAGAAAGAACTGAAACTGCCCATCAAACCGAAGGTCCCGGCTTTCTTGCCTTGATATGCAGCCCCCATGGATTCGCAGTTATCTTCGATCAAAACGATGTCTCGCTTGCCGATGATTTGCTGAATGCGGCCGAAATCATTGGGGTTGCCGAGCAGATTCACTGCCATGATCGCGCGGGTTTTGTCGGTGACGGCTTGTTCCAGCTGGTCGAGATCGTAGTTCAGGGTGTGCAAGTCGATGTCGACGAACTTGATCTTCAAGCCGTATTGGTAAAGCGGATAATACGTCGTGCTCCACGATACCGCAGGCACGATGACTTCGTCGCCGCGCTTTAGTTGTAACGTCGGGTTCTTGGTGTAAAACAGCGCCGCCACCATCAACAGGTTGGCCGATGAACCTGAGTTCACCATCACGCAATGCTGGCTGCCGACATATTCGGCAAAATCGCGCTCAAATGCCTGCACGTTTGCGCCCATCGTGAACATGCCGGATGCGATGACACGCTGCATCGCATCCATCTCGTCCTGGCCCCAGGACGAGGTTGCCAACGGGAATTTAAAACTCATTACAAACACTCCTTCAAATAATATGCGTAAGTCTTTTCGATTCCCTCGCGCAGGGTGTTTTGCGCAGACCAGCCCCATGCCAGCTGGCGCTCGACGCTGACCAGCTTGCGTGCCATTCCGACCGGTTTGCCCAGGTCATGGACGAACTCGCCGGTGTAGCCCATCACATCGGCTGTGGCCTGATAGTATTCGTTGATCGTGTAGTCACGGCCCAAACCGACATTCATATAGGCAGGCAAGGTATCGAATTCTTTTATCGCGCGCAACATCGCATCGGCCAAGTCGCCGGTGTACAGAAATTCGCGCCGTGCAGTGCCGTCGCCCCATATCTCGACAGTCTGCTCGCCGTTTTGTTTCGCCTGATGGACTTTGTGGATGATCGCCGGCACAAGATGCGAATGCGCCGGGTCGAATTTATCGTGCGGCCCGTAGAGATTACAGGGAATCAGCGTCTTGTATTGGTAGCTAGCGTCTTCGCGCATGATGTATTCGCACAACCTGGCCGTCACCACTTTCGCCAGCGCATAACCCTCATTGGTCGGCTCCAGCTCACCCTTGAGCACCATTTCTTCGGTCAGCGGCTCAGAGTGATTGCGCGGGTACATGCAGGAGCTGCCCAGGTTAATCAGGAGCTTGACGCCCGTCTGATGTGCGGCCCAGACGATGTTGCGCCCCATGTCGAGGTTATCCATCAGGAAACCTACCGGCTCGCGCATATTGGCCTGGATACCGCCGACCTTGCCCGCCGCATGAATCACCATATCGGGCTTATGCCGGAGCAAATAGCTTTGCACGGCCTCGAAATCGCGCAGGTCGAGCTCGCTGCTGCGCGGTGCGAGCACCTCGAATTCACCAATGCCCGGATGCTCGAGCAGGTTCCGCCCGACCATGCCGCCGCCGCCAGTCAGTAATATTTTCATTGCTACCGAACTACGTTCCATATGCCACGCTTCTTTTTGACTGTGTGTTTAAAAAATTTCAGGACTGTAAATAGCCTGCCGGGCCTGCTTTGCCCTGCAACGCGTTTACTCGTGATAGTTGAACACGTTGTAACCGTGTTTCTTGACCAGCTCGTCACGCTCGGCAGACTGAAGGTCTTCGCGCACCATTTCGCTTACCAGGGAATCGAAGCTGATCTGGGGCGTCCAGCCGAGTTTGATTCTGGCCTTGGTCGCATCGCCTAACAGCGTCTCCACTTCAGTGGGGCGGAAATAACGCGGATCAACTGAGACTATACATTTACCGGTGTCATCGTAACCTTTCTCGTCAACGCCTTCACCGCGCCATGCGATCGATATGCCCAGTTCTTTGGCGGCGGCATTGACGAAGTCACGCACGCTGTATTGCACGCCCGTCGCAATCACAAAGTCTTCCGGCTGCTCTTGTTGCAGCATCAACCATTGCATCTCAACATAATCCTTGGCATGCCCCCAATCGCGCAAGGCGTTCATGTTGCCCAGATACAGGCATTCCTGCAGGCCGAGTTTGATGCGGGCCAACGCGCGGGTGATCTTGCGGGTAACAAAAGTCTCGCCGCGTATCGGCGATTCATGATTGAACAAAATGCCGTTACAGGCATAAATGCCGTAGGCTTCGCGATAATTGATGGTGATCCAGTAGGCGTAAAGCTTGGCAACAGCGTAGGGACTGCGCGGATAGAACGGCGTGGTCTCCTTTTGCGGGGTCTCCTGCACTAGGCCGTACAGTTCGGAAGTGGACGCCTGATAAAAACGCGTCTTGTTTTGCAGGCCGAGAATGCGAATCGCCTCCAGAATGCGCAATGCGCCCAATGCGTCTGAGTTGGCGGTGTATTCCGGTTCTTCGAACGAAACCGCAACATGGCTTTGTGCGGCAAGGTTGTAGATTTCGTCAGGCTGAACCTTCTGGATAATGTGCGTCAGGCTGGACGAGTCGGTCATGTCACCGTGGTGCAAATAGAACGGCTTGCCTTGCTCATGCGGATCATGGAACAAATGATCGATACGCGCGGTATTGAACAAAGAACTGCGGCGTTTGATGCCATGGACTTCGTAGCCCTTATCCAATAACAACTCAGCCAAATAGGCGCCATCCTGCCCGGTAACTCCGGTAATTAATGCTACTTTACTCATTGGGTTATGCCCTGTCATAGGTGTCGTCAAAACGTACTATATCGTCTTCGCCCACATACTCGCCGCACTGCACCTCGATAATTTGCAACGGAAGAGTACCCGGGTTTTCCAAACGATGCCGGTGCGTCTTGGGAATATAGGTTGATTGGTTAGGCTCCAATTGGATTTCCTGCTCGCCATTGGTGATTTTGGCTGTGCCGGACACGACAACCCAGTGCTCGGAGCGATGATTGTGCATTTGCATCGAAAGTTTGGCGCCGGGATTGACCACAATGCACTTGATCTTAAAACGGGGACCTTCTTCCAAAACCGTATAGATTCCCCATGGACGATGCACCGTCAAATGCGTTTCCGTCAGGTGAGGATGAGTTTTCTGAACTTGTGCGACCAGTTGCTTGATATCTTCGGTGCGACTGCGATCGCAAACCAGTGTCGCGTCAGCCGTTTGGATCACTGCAATATTTTGCACGCCCAACGTAGCCAGCAGGCCATTTGAGCTCCATAGCAGGCTGCCTTGCGTATCCAGCGACAGCACGTCGCCCTGGGCTACATTTCCTGCGTCATCTTTTTCACGATGCTGATAGATAGATTCCCAGCTGCCGAGATCGCTCCAGTTCATCGCGACAGGCACTACCGCGACTTTTTCGGCTTTTTCCGCCAGACCATAATCAATGGATAGATTCGGCAGCTGTTCATAAGACGCTTCCACATCCGCCGTTCCCCGCATCGAGGTTATTGCCCGGTGAATTTCAGGCTGATGACATTCCAGCATCTGCATAAAATCGCCTGCACGGAATACAAACATGCCGCTGTTCCACAAATAGCCGTTTTCGACAAAGCGTTTTGCATTCTCCAGATCCGGTTTCTCAACAAACCGGGATACGTTCAAAACCGGGTTGGAAGAGTCCAGATTCAGGGATTCGCCGGGCTGGATATAACCGTAGCCGGTCGCAGGTTCATGTGGCGTGATACCCAGCAATACCAGATAACCCTCCGCTGCAGCCAGTTCAGCAGACCGCCAGGCCGCAAGGAAGTTTTGTTCGTTGCCGATTGCATGATCGGAAGGGAAAACGCCGATTATCGCTTCCCGGTCCTGCTTAAAAATCTCCCAGACCGCCCACGCAATCGCGGGCAGGGTATTGCGGGCGCAGGGTTCCGCCAATACCGCTGCAGGAAGCCTGGCATCAACCTCAGCCAATTGACCTTTTACCTCAAACTTGTGATCCTGATGGGTAACGGTTAACAAACGCCCGGCATCGACATGCTTGAGCAAACGGCATGCCGTTTGTTGCAGCAATGTTTGATCTCCGTCGAGCGGGAGCAATTGTTTGGGACGTAATGTGCGCGAAAGCGGCCAAAGTCGACTGCCGCTGCCGCCGGCAAGAATGATTGCATGACTATTGCCCATAATGTCCTCAGACATAAGAAATCAACAGAAACAACTTCGATTGAGCAATTTGAATGACTAAAATATCTCTCACACCGTTCCCTTAAAAAATAGGCATAATTCAGTCCTAATCACGCCCCGTTAATTTATTAATTGTTTCATAGCCCGGCCAATTTAGCCAGACCTTAACATTAATCCGGACGACCTGAATCTGCATTGATGGTTGGCGAATCTACCCGTACATTGCCTGTGCGAATGCAACGGATACGATCGTAAGGATCGGAGAAGAGTCCCTCATTTTAACGTTAAATTCCACCCGTTTTACTCCAGTGAGAGAATAAACTCCCACTGCTCTTTGCTCACCGGCATTATGGATAAACGATTGCCGCGCCTTACCAGCGCCAGGTCTGCCAACTCCGGCTTATGTTTTAATTCTTTAAGGGTGATGGTGCGGGATAAGGTTCTGACGTATTTAACGTCGACCATCATCCAGCGTGGATGCTCAGGATCGCTTTTGGGATCGAAATGCTTGTCATCCGGATCGAAAGCAAAAAAATCGGGGTAGCCTTCTTTAACGACTTCCGTAATGCCGACTATGCCCGGCACATCGCAATTGGAATGATAGAAAAAAATCAGGTCGCCCAGCTTCATATCGTCCCGCATCATATTTCTGGCCTGATAATTACGCACACCATCCCAATGCTCGGTACGGTTGGGTTTGTTGTACAAATCGTTAATTCCGAACGCATCGGGTTCGGATTTCATCAGCCAGTAGTTCATCGGGATTTTGTTTTAATGAAGGGATTGTCATGGTGCATCTCCCACCTGCGCCGTAATGTGCTTTCGTCCTTGAACCGGAGGTTCAAGTGGGGACATGGCCGGTAAATCAGGCTTCCCGTAAAACGGGCATGCACACCAGTACTGGTATCCGCCCCCGGGGTAAAAACAGGTTCAGGAAACACCCAGCACACTCTCGAATGCTGCAGGAGATGCACGACAATAGTTTAGCGTGTTTACTGATTTTCTAAAACGTTTTCTATCTTATGAGCCATTTTTGCCAGGCACTCGCTCAGGGTTTGGTTGAGCGTGGCATTTTGACTTTTGATCAACTGTAACTCATGCGCCAAATTAAGCGCCGCCATAACCGCAATTCTGTCGGCACCGGCCACTTTCCCGGAATCCCGCATTTGGCGCATTTGAGCATCGAGCTGTAAAGCCGACTGAATCAGGTCGCTTTGCTCGTCAGGCGCACAGGCAATTTTGTATTCTTTGCCCATAATAGTCAGGGACACAGGCTGGGGCTTCTTGTTCATGATCCGTTCTCCATTGCTTTCAGGCGAGTAATCATGGCTTCAACCCGAGTTCTGGCCAGAGTGGTTTTTTCCAGCAGTTTGGCTTTTTCCCTGACCAATGAATCCTGCTTGGTTTTCAGCGAACTGTTTTCATTTTTCACGCTGGTGTATTGCTCGATGAGCTTATCCAGCTTGTCTTCGAGGTCTTTTAACTCTAAAGATTGATTTGATTGTGTCATGGTGATAACTAGGTTATTGCAAACAGGTAAATATGCAATTTACCCGGCGATTCAAGATTAACAAATATTATCCAAGTTAATGATCATGGTAGCATAAGCGATATTTTTAGTCCGCGATAGTGAAATTATTATGTGGCATTTATGACTTACCAAGCAATTAATATGATAGTAGTGCAAAGCGACGCCGAACTCTCGGCGGCGCAAGCCCACGGCATGGCGACCGGCATGTTGTGCGTCAATGAACAAGCACGGAGCGCCGAATGGTTAACCGAGCTGTTTCGGCATGCAACACCTGTGGCTGATGAAGACCAGGCCACGTTGGCGCATTTGTTCGAGGATACGCGAGGCTTATTGGCGAGCGATGACTTCGAATTCGACTTGCTTTTGCCTGACGATGAGACTTTGTTGAGCGAACAGGTTGAGGCGCTAACCCACTGGTGCCAAGGCTTTCTGTTGGGCGTGGGCTTTACTCAGGCCGTTTCCGATTGGTCCAGGGAAACGACTGAAATACTAAAAGATATTGTCGAATTCACCAAGCTGGATACAGAGGCTGCGGGCGAGGAAGATGAAAGCGATTTTATGGAAATTACCGAATACATCAGATCGGCTATTTTATTGCTGAAGAGCGAATTAAATGACGGAGGTGAAAGGTTCAAGGCGAAAGGTTCAAGGTAAAACTTCTTTCAACTGTCGCCTTTTACCTTGAACCTTAGACCTTTTACCTGATTTTAAAATGAAACAAAGTGAATTTAAAAAACGCCGCAAACAATTAATGCAACACATCGGCATAGGCAATATTGCGCTTATCGGCAGCGCAGCAGTCCGAACCCGCAACCGGGACGTAAATTACCCGTTCCGGCAGGATAGCGATTTTTATTATTTGACCGGCTTTAATGAGCCGGATTCCCTGGCCGTTTTTATCCCCGGACGCAAACAGGGTGAATACATTTTATTTTGCCGCGAATTCGATGAAAAAAAGGCCTTATGGGAGGGTGCGCATGCAGGCCTTGAAGGCGCCACCGCGCATTACAAGGCTGACGACTCATTTCCGATTGACGATCTGGACGACATTTTGCCGGGCATGCTGGAAGACAAGGGCAAGGTCTATTATCCGATAGGCCGGGATTCCGATCTCGACCACAATTTATTGGTCTGGATAAACCATATCCGCGGCCAGTCCAGAAGCGGCGTTACTGCACCGGGCGAGCTGGTTTCGCTGGAACATATCCTGCATGAAATGCGCCTGTTCAAAAGCCCCGAAGAGCTTAAACTGATGCGCCGCGCCGCTGATGTTTCCGCCAAGGCCCATGTCAAAGCCATGCAAAAATGCAAGCCAGGGATGTATGAGTATCAGGTAGAAGCGGAAATTATCTATAACTTTATCCAGGACGGTCTGCGCGCGGTCGCCTACCCTTCGATTGTAGCGGGCGGCAAAAATGCCTGCGTACTGCACTATACCGAGAATGCCGATAAGTTAAAAAGCGGCGACCTGCTGCTGATTGACGCCGGCGCGGAATGCGACCATTACGCGGCCGATATTACCCGCACTTTTCCGGTTTCCGGCCGCTTTAGCGAACCGCAAAAGCAGCTTTATCAACTGGTTTTGGACGCCCAGACGGCCGCAATCGCACAAATCAAGCCGGGGCTGCCGTGGCATCTGGCGCACGATGCTTCGGTTGAGGTGCTGACCAAAGGCCTGGTGTCGCTGGGATTATTGAAAGGCAAGGTATCTAAGCTGATCAAGGATGAAAAATACAAACAGTTTTACATGCACAGGATCGGCCACTGGTTGGGCATGGATGTGCATGATGTCGGCGACTACAAGCTGGATAAGGAATGGCGCTTGCTGGAACCGGGCATGGTGCTGACCATAGAGCCGGGCCTGTATATCCCGGCGGATTGCCAGGCCGTTGACGAACAATGGCGCGGCATAGGCATCCGCATCGAGGATGATGTGCTGGTCACCGCGCTGGGGCATGAGATATTGACCGGCGGCGTCCCCAAAACCATTGCGGAAATTGAAAGCTTAATGCAGGCGACCTGATGCAACATGATTACGACTTATTGATTGCCGGCGGAGGGTTGGCGGGCAACTGTCTGGCGCTGGCGCTAAAAGACACCGGGCTGAAGATTGCAATAGTTGAGGCGAACACCCGCGAACAGTTACATGATTCACCCGCCGGCGACAGGGCCTTGGCTTTGGCGGCCGGCACCGTGAAAATGCTTGAGGCGCTGGGTATCTGGCAGGGCGCCAGTCAGGCCGCCACCGCAATCAAAAACATCCATATTTCCGATCAAGGCCATTTCGGCAAAGTCCGGCTGTCGGCGCAAAAAGAAAACGTGCAGGCGCTGGGCTATGTGATTACCGCAAGGGACATAGAAGCGCATGTCGCCAAGCTGGTTACTGAAGCCGGTATAGAGCTGATATGCCCTGCCCGACTGGTCGGCTTGATGGCCGGAACTAACACCATCAATATCAGCCTGAAACGCGGCGATGAACCGTTAAATGTATCCGCCAAACTGCTGGTTGGCGCGGACGGCGGCAACTCCTCGGTACGCAAGCTGCTGGAAATAGCCCAGCAGATCACCGAGTACGGGCAGACCGCGCTGGTCACTACGGTAAAATCATCCCTGCCCCATAATAATGTCGCATTCGAACGCTTCACTGCCTCAGGTCCGCTGGCCTTGCTGCCTGTCGAGAATGATCATTGCGCAGTGGTCTGGACGCGCACCGATGAAGACGCCGCTGCGCTGATGTCCGGCAGCGAGGCGGACTTTTTGGCCGAACTCCAGCGCTGCTTCGGTTACAAACTGGGCGAGCTGAGTTTGGCGGCTCCCAGGCGGGCGTTCCCGTTGTCGCTGATCCGCGCCGAAAAAATGACCGCAGTCCGAACCGTGGTTATCGGCAATGCGGTGCATCAGCTGCATCCGGTTGCGGGCCAGGGGTTTAACTTAGGCTTGCGCGACGTTGTGCAGCTGGCCGAAATGATCATCGCCCGGCATCAGGCTGGGCAGGATATAGGTTCTGCCGATTTCTTAACGGCTTATGCCGAATCCCGGCAGAAAGATCATGACCGAACCATCGGTTTTACCGACACCGTAGTGCGGATTTTTTCCAACGACTGGCTGGCCTTGGCGGCCGCACGGAATATCGGCCTGGCGATACTGGATCATATTCCCGCCGCCAAAACATTGCTGACGCGTCACGCAATGGGACTGGCCGGGCGCTTGCCCCGGCTGGGCGGCAGGAGATGAAGCAATGACCGATCGTTATGAAGTCATCGTATGCGGCGGCGGCATGGTCGGTGCGGCAACCGCTTGCGCGCTGGCGCATGGCGGCGTCAAGGTTGCGCTGCTGGAGCGGTTCAACCCGGAAAGACAATGGCCGCCGGAACCTATCGACATTCGCGTCTCCGCTTTAACCAAAGCCTCCCAGAACATCCTGGAAATGTTGGGCGCTTGGCCGGGCATGGTGCAACGCGGCGTTTGCGCTTACCGGGACATGCGGGTATGGGATACCCGCGCCGATGGCGAATTGCATTTTGATTGCGCGGACACCCTCTTTTCCGAGCTGGGGCATTTGGTCGAAAACCGGATCACCGTCGCCGCCCTTTGGGATGCGCTGGACGACTTGCCGTCGGCCACCTGCATTACCCCGGCAACAGTTGTCGATATGCAGCTAAACGACAGCGGCAGGCAGTTGCGGCTGGAAGACGGCCGAATCCTGGAAGCCGATCTGGTGATTGCCGCCGACGGCCGGGGTTCTGCATTAAGAACGATGGCGGGTATTGAAACCACCGGCTGGGACTATCATCAGGATGGCCTGGTCGCTACGGTAACGACCGAAAAAAGCCATCAGTTCACCGCATGGCAACGGTTTCTCGACGAAGGACCGTTGGCTTTTTTGCCGTTGAAAAACGGCCAGTGTTCGATCGTTTGGACCTTGGGCTCGGAAACATCCAAAAGCCATCTGGCGCTTTCCGATCAAGACTTTCTGCAAGTTCTGGAGCAAGCTTCAGGCGGCATCCTGGGCAAGATGCTGGACGTCGGCCCGCGCGCTGCATTTCCTTTGCGCTTTCAATACGCAAACCGTTATATCGACCAGCATTTCGCCGTGTGCGGCGATGCCGCCCATGCGATGCATCCTCTGGCGGGACAAGGCGTGAATGCCGGGCTATTAGATGCCGCAGCCATTGCGGAATTGGTAATCCAAACCAAACAGGAAAAAAGGCCATTATCCAGCTCCCGTTTCCTGCGTCGTTATGAGCGCTGGCGTAAAGGCGATAACCTGATGATGATGTCGAGTATGGATGCGCTGAACAAGACTTACGGCATGACCGCAGAGCCCTTGGTCCGCTTACGTTCGGCGGGCATGAACCTGATTAATCACTCGGCGATGGTCAAGGCTTATTTCAACAACTACGCGATGGGTTTACGCGATGACTTGCCCAAACTGGCAAAAGGCCGGGTATGCTGGTAATCGCCGTATTCCGACGCTAAGTACCGGCCGGGTTTGCGTTTTTTCGAATTAGAGTTTTGCCTGCACTCCGGCTTCTGGTATATTCCGGCACTAGCGATACGGTTTGCCTATATGGACAGATATTGCAGGTGATAGTTAAGGTAGCAACAATTCCTTGTGGTTGATTTGACAGGGTTGCAGGTACAAGCCCCGCCCCTTGATTTGCCTGTTAACCGGCGGCGCTTAATTTTAAAGCAGTGAAGAAAAATTAATTTAATAAAGGTGGAGAGCCATTATGACTGAAGGGTTGTTTATATTAACTACTATTTTTGTCGCCTATGTTGTTTATGCAATTATAGGCGAACAGAAAGCGACGGCTAAATCCAAAGCGCCGGCGGCAAAACCTGAAGCACAGCCGGCAGCCGTGGAACAACCAAAGCCCCAGGCTGCGGTCGCAGCAGAAAAACCTGCCGCAATTACACCGGCTGCGGCTAAAACTGTTGCGCCTAAAGCTGCGGCAACTAAAGCTGAGCCGCCTAAACCGGCAGCAACCAAAGCGGTCGCACCTAAGGCGGCGGCTAAGCCTGCAACCGCCAAGGCGACTACAGCCAAACCGGCTGCCGCTAAAAAAGCCCCAGCTGCCGCAGCAAAAAGCGCCGGTTTAAAGGACCCAAAGACAGGAGAGGTTACCACGGCGTATAGCAATTACCGATTCACCAAACGCTGGATAAAAGACGCGTTGGTTGAAGAAAGCTTGCTGGAAAAAGTCTATTCAGCTAAAGAACTGAACGCAGAGACTGAAGCGAAGATAAAAGAAGCGATAGGAAAGCTGGAAGCCATGACTAAATACAAGGCTTAGGCTCAAGGTTCAAGGAATAATGAAGGGGAGGCCAATCCGGCCTCCCCTTTTTTATACGTTCGAAAAACTCTTTCGCCTTGCTCCTTATCCATGACTTACCCATCCATATCAAGCTGCTTCAATCGATAGCATAACGACCTGAACGACAGCCCCAGCTGTTTGGCGGCGGCCGTTTTATCCCATTCGTTGTCTTCCAGCGCCAGGGTGATAGCTTTTCTTTCAATTTTTCCCAGGTGATCTTCCAATGTCCCTGAATCCCGGTCAAAATTCTGCCGCCTGGCTCCGTCATGCACAGCTTCCGGCAGGCTCAGGTCACCACTCTCTATGCAGTCGCCGTCATGCAGCGCAAGCGCCCGTTCCAGGATATTTTCCAGCTCGCGGACATTGCCCGGAAAATGATATTGTTGCAATGCCGCTAAGGCTGATGCCGATAAGACCGGCCTGTCCTGTTTTCCGGCATCGGTCAGTTTGGCTAATATATGATCGACAAGGATCGGTATATCGCCGGGCCGCTCACGTAAAGCGGGAACATGAAGATCGATAACATTGATACGGTAATATAAATCCTGCCTGAAACTGCCGTCCCGAACCATATCGCCAAGGTTTTTATGGGTCGCGCTAAGTAAGCGAATATCGACCGGAATTTCCCGCTGATCTCCAACCTGGCGGATTTTCTTTTCCTGTATCGCGCGCAGCAATTTGACTTGCAGAGACAGCGGCAGATCGGCGACTTCATCAAGAAACAGGGTACCGCCTTCCGCGGCCTGGAATAAGCCTGTTTTATCGCTGACGGCCCCGGTAAAACTGCCTTTTTTATGGCCGAAAAATTCACTCTCCATCAGATCGTGGGGAATGGCTCCACAGTTAATCGCGACAAAAGCATGGTCGCT
This sequence comes from Methylobacter sp., assembly GCA_023229605.1. GTDB lineage: Bacteria > Pseudomonadota > Gammaproteobacteria > Methylococcales > Methylomonadaceae > Methylobacter_A. The sequence goes on along the minus strand of JALNYY010000007.1, from coordinate 19,310 downwards.
ACGGGAGCTGCGCTGATGGATCAGCCTTGCAACCAGTTCCTTCCCCGAGCCTGATTCGCCGCTGATATAGACCGGCGCCTGGCTGCGGGCGAGTTTATCTATTTTCGCCCTGATCGCCTGCATGATTAATGATTCGCCCAGCAGCGAGTCGCGGGGCTGTCTTTCCTTGGCGGAGCCTGCATCGGAAAGCTTTAGAGCATTGTTAACAAGCAACCTGAGGACGGGTAGATCGACCGGTTTCGAAACAAAATCGAAAGCGCCTTTTTTCATCGCCAGAATGGCCGACTCCATATTGCCGTGCGCGGTAATAACGGCAACCGGTATCGAAACGGGCAGCGTTTGGATGAAATCGACCAACTCCAAACCGTTGCCGTCCGGCAATTTCATATCGGTCAGGCAAAGATCGAAAGACTTTTGTTGCAATAATGCTTTCGCGCGGGCAATATTTTCAGCGCAGCAGGTCTGGATATTCATCCTGTTAAGAGTGATTTCCAGCAGCTCACGAATATCGGGTTCGTCGTCTACTATCAATGCCAGTGGTTTTTTCATAGTTCGATTATTGTCTGTTCCGCATTCAACAAGCAGAGCCGAAAACAGCTCCGGTTATCGTCGGTTAAATAATAGCTCAATTTTGCCTGATTTAATTCGGCCAATTCTCTTGAGATATAAAGCCCTAACCCTGTGCCGCTGGAAGAGGTGGTAAAAAAGGGTTCAAACAGGTGGCTCTGGTGTTCGCGGCTGATCCCGGAACCGTTATCGACGACTTCTATGCAGGGCGCTTTTTGTATCGCAAAAGCGCGTAAAATGATCGGCCCGGCCTCGGGCTTTCCGTATTTCAATGCATTTCGGCACAGGTTGTCCATAACCTGCCTTAAATGACCTGGGTCTATAACCGCACATAAGGGTTCGTCAGGATATGAGAGCTTGAATGCATCGATATTAGCGGCATGTTCAAGAGTGAAATTTTTCAGGTAATTATCCAGCCACGGCTTTAAATAAAGCTTTTCCCGTCTTGAGTCGGTTCTTCTGGATAGCTGTAAAATATCTTCGATAATATGGTTGACGCGGACTGAATGGGTCTGGATGATTTCTGTCAGCCGCCGGTCCTGGACGGACAACAGCGGATTGTCCGCGAGCAATTGCCCTGCATGGCTGATAGCCCCTAACGGGTTGCGTATTTCATGGGCAATGCTGGCGGTGAGCCGGCCCAGCGATGCAAGCTTGCTTTGCTGCACCTGCTGATTATAAAGAGCAATGTCCTCGAGAATGATCATGTAAAAAAACTCATGGCCTGTCGGCAAAGGCATAAACCGGCTATGAATCTCGGACTGGTCCGGCAGTTTGAGCAGCGCAAGATTCTGTTCGGGATCGGACAGCCAGGTTTGAAACGCCTGCGATAATTGTTCAGAAATATCGCCAAGCTTGACCGGCAGCACCGCTAAATTTGCCAGCCGTAATGCCGACTCGTTGGCCATCTGAATGGTCTGCTGCTTGTTGGCGATAATGATGCCCGACTGCAAATGCTGGATAATGTACTTGTTCAGATCCTCGAGCTTGGTAATGGTTTGTTTCTGTTGATCGGCCAGCTGTAATATTTGTTCGCTACGCTTTGCGAGGATATAGGACAGCAAGGCGATGGTAAAAAATGAAGCGCCCAGCATTCCGGCATTGGCGTAAGAGGTCGAATTAAAACTGCGCATGTAATCGGCGAAGATTTGTTCAGCCAGTACAGTCAAACTGGCCATGGCGGCAAAAAGCATCGCACAGCGGCCGCCGATTAACAATCCGCCCGCAGCGATGGATACCGCAAGCAAGGCGCCCATGCCGCTGTTAACGCCGCCGGAGGCGTGCATGATCAAGGTCAGAATGAGTATGTCTGTAAAAATGAGCAGTTGCGCCTGCGTAGTGTAGCTCGTGAGCCGCCAGGCTATACAGATGCCCGACAGGATTGACAGCAGCAAGTAGCTTTGGCTGCTGTAGATGAATAATTGGCTGTCGTAAGCGCCGAACAATGAAGAACCTGAATACCTGTAAAACAAAACAACAAACAAGCCGGCCAGGATAAGCCGATAACCTAAAAAAACTTTTAGCAATAACCAGGCTTGTTGAGCGGGTATCCCGTAACCTTTGGAGAACGGGCAGGGATAGATGGTCTCGTTGGTATTTGGCGGCATGTTGGTTTTTAAAATGGCGTTTTACAGGGACTTGAGAAGTTAAAGGCGCAAGGCGAAAGGTTCAAGGCTAAAAAGCTTGCGCCTTGTACCTTGTACCTTGTACCTTAATGTTTTAATCGTAGCATTTAGTTGTCATCCGTGTGTGAAAAATACCCGCCGGACCTTACCGGTCAATCGAGGAGTCGTAAATGAATATTCATGAATACCAGGCTAAACAGTTGTTTCTGCATTACGCGATACCGGTGCCTGACGGCAAGCAGGCGACCACGCCCGAAGGCGCCGAGCAGGTTGCCAAGGAGCTGGGCGGCGACGGCTGGGTGGTTAAAGCACAGGTTCACGCAGGCGGCCGGGGCAAGGTCGGCGGCGTAAAGCTGGCCAAGAGTCCGGCCGAAGTGGCCGAGTTTAGCCGGGACATGCTCGGAAAGCGGCTGGTTACCCAGCAAACCGGCGCGGAAGGACTGCCGATCAACTCAGTGCTGATCGAAAAAACCTACCCGATCAAGCGCGAACTCTATTTGAGCGTATTGGTAGACCGGGGCAGCGAGCGCATTATTTTTATCGCCTCGGCAGCGGGCGGCATGGATATAGAAACCGTCGCCCACGAAACGCCCGAGCAGATTATCTCGGTACCGGTCCATCCGGCTGCCGGCCTTCAAGGCTACCAATGCCGGAAGGTTGCCTACGCCTTGGGGCTTAAAGGCGCGCAGATCAAAGCCCTAAGCGCAATAATGCAAGGCTTGTACGACCTATTTTTAGCCAAGGACGCCAGCCAGATTGAAATAAATCCGCTGATAGAAACCCACAGCGGCGAGCTGATGGCGCTGGATGCCAAGATCAATTTCGACGATAACGCGGTGGCGGCGCATCCCGATATTTTGGCGATGAAAGATGCAGACCAGGAGGATGAAAAGGAAAACAAAGCCCAGCAATTCGGGCTGAACTACATCACCCTGGAAGGCAATATCGGCTGCATGGTCAACGGCGCGGGACTCGCCATGGCGACGATGGATCTGGTCAAACTCAAAGGCGGACTACCGGCCAATTTTCTCGATGTCGGCGGCGGCACCAGTGTTGAAAAAGTCTGCGAGGCGTTCAAGCTGATCTTGTCGGATCATAGCGTGAAGGCGGTATTGGTGAATATTTTCGGCGGCATCGTCCAATGCGATATTATCGCGGCGGGCATTTTAGCCGCGGTCGAACAGGTTCACGTCACTATCCCCGTCGTGGTGCGCCTGGAGGGCACCAATGCGGAACAGGGCCGTGCGTTGCTGAGCAATACCGGGCTTAATCTTTACGCGGCGGATGATTTGGCACACGCGGCAGAACAAGTCGTAGCATTGGCGGAGGCCGCATGAGCATTTTAATCGACAAAGACACTAAAGTGATTTGCCAGGGCTTTACCGGCAAACAAGGCACTTTTCATTCCCAACAGGCGCTGGACTACGGCACAAAGTTAGTCGGCGGCGTTACTCCTGAACGCGGCGGCGAAACCCATTTGGGTTTGCCGGTGTTCGACACCGTGCAGGACGCCGTCGGTGGCACAGGAGCCACCGCCAGCGTCATTTACGTGCCGCCTTTTTATGCGGCCGACGCCATTCTGGAAGCGGTCGATGCCGGCATTAAACTGATCGTCTGCATCACCGAAGGCATACCGATATTGCAAATGCTGCGGGTTAAAGCGGCGATGGCCGGCACCGGCGCATTGCTGATCGGCCCGAACTGCCCCGGCGTCATCACCCCCGGCGCATGCAAAATCGGCATCATGCCCGGCCATATTCACCTGCCCGGATCGATCGGCATCGTGTCGCGTTCCGGCACCTTGACCTATGAATCCGTGCATCAAACCACCGCGCAAGGCTTGGGACAAAGCACCTGCGTCGGCATCGGCGGCGACCCAATACACGGCATGAACTTCGTCGACGTGCTGAGCCGTTTTCAGGCCGACGAGCAAACCAAAGGCATCGTGATGGTCGGCGAAATCGGCGGCGGCGAGGAAGAAGAGGCCGCCGAATACATCAAAGCCCACGTAACCAAGCCTGTGGTCGCTTATATCGCAGGACAAACCGCTCCTCCCGGCAAACGGATGGGCCATGCCGGCGCGATTGTGACCGGCGGCAAAGGCACGGCGGAAGGGAAAGTAGCCGCGCTTAAAGCGGCGGGGATCGAAGTCGTTAGTTCGCCGACCGATATTGGGGTGGCGATGAAGCGGTGCTTGTAAAGAAAGCGAAATAAACAGCGTAGCGGGCCGGAAAAGCCAAGCTAAAACTTGGCGTCCGCTACGTTCTTCGTTGCTTGTCAAACAGTATTGGATACTTAACGGCGGGCAAGAAAATCCGCCACCCTGTTATCCGACTTATAAATACCGCGCTTAATAGCCTGCGCCAGTTGATGCACGGCCATTGCGTATTTATCGCTGTTGTTGTACTTTTTGATTACCTTGAAATTAGGGTGGACGCGCCAGTATTCGCTGCCGTTAATTGCGCTCAGTTCGATAGTTGCCTCGCCGTTATAGCCTTTGGTTTGCTCCGTTTGCTCCGCTACCGGCATATTGTTCTGCCAGCCGTTACGTGAAAAATAATGCGCCACGCTGCCGATCGCATCGTGTTGGTTCCAAAGATCGCGATGTCCATCGTTGTTGAAGTCAACAGCCAGACTGCGAAAACTGCTGGGCATAAATTGCCCCAACCCCATGGCGCCCGCCCAGGAACCGACCGGTTTAAGCGGCTCGTAGCCTTCTTCGCGGGTCATCAGCAAAAAATTCTCCAGTTCCGTGGTAAAAAATTTGGCGCGCCGCTGGGTGTCGAATGCCAACGTGGTCAAGGCGTCGAAAATGCGCGTTTTACCGACGTTGCGGCCAAAAAAGGTTTCCACGCCGATAATCGCAACAATATATTCGGGATCGACGCCGTAAGTGACGCTGGCTTTTTGGATCGCGTCGGCATTGTTGCTCCAGAAGGCTATGCCGTTATTGATGTGCGCATCGGTAATAAATTGCTGACGGTAGCGTGTCCAGCCGCCCACCTTCGGGTGAGCGGGTTTGGGACCGTGGTATTGCGGCGGATTTTCCAGACGGATAACATAATCCAGGCGCTTGGCCTGTGAAAACAGGCCGTTCAAATAGCTTTCCGAAAAACCATGCTCAAGCACCATGTGCCGGATGAAGTTTTGCACCGGCTGCGAATGGGCATAAGTCCCGGTTAAGGCCTGAGCTTGATCCTCAACCGAACGATCGGGAATAGCGCCGGTATTGAGATATGGCGCATCGGTTTTAACCGCCGGATTGCTTGCGCATCCGGTAAGCGCGAGCGCCAAGGCCAGTTTCAATAAGCGTTTACAGGCTGTGTTTTTCACGGTTGTCTCTTTGTGTGTTAAACGTACTAAAAGATACGGAATCCGCACCTATTTCATTTTGATCTTCAGGCCCGCACTGCAAAAAAACACCTGCTCGCAATGCTGTCCCATCAGTTGCGCCGCTTTGCCGGACAGGTCGACAAACTGCCGGGCCAGACGGTTGTCGGCAATGACGCTGAGTCCGACTTCATTGTGCACCAGCACTATGTCACAAGTTAACTGTAGCACCGCTTCCAGTTCTTGCAAAATATCCACTTCGGGAATTTGATGATAAAGCTGGTTGTTCAGCCACATCGACACGCATTCAACCAAAACAGGGCCTCGGCATTTTTGCAATGCTTCAAGCAGTTTAACGGGTTCTTCGATAGTGGCAAATAAATCTTGGCGGCGTTGCTGATGAACGCGGATACGCGCCTGCATCTCGTCATCAAAAACCTCGTTCGTCGCCAGATAGTAGGGCTTATCGGCTGAGGCTTGCTCTAAAATATACGCCTCCGCCAACCGCGACTTGCCGCTTTTGATGCCGCCTATAAACAGTGTTTTCATGACAATAAGGCTCCGGCGGCCAAAAGGCTTAGAACGATCAGATTAATGCCTGTTTTCATTTGCAATGCTTTGGCTAACGTAGATTTATCGACCGGAGTGACCGGAAAACCCAGCGTCGGCTTATGTTTTATTTTTCCGTGATAACTGGCATCGCCGCCCAACGCAACGCCCAAGGAGCCTGCCATCGCCGCAATGGGAAATCCGGCATTGGGGCTTTCCAGCTTGTTGCCGTCACACCATAAACTTTCCCATGCGCGCTGCCTGTCTTCAGCCAATGCAACAATCAGCAACGCGGTCAGCCGGGCGGGAATGTAATTGGCTATATCGTCGACTATCGCCGCCCATTTGCCGAAATAAAAATAGCGTTCGGTTTTATAGGCAATCATCGAATCCATCGTATTGATGGCTTTATACACGGCAATGCCGGGCAGACCGAACAACAGCAGATAAAACAGCGGTGCGACAACGCCGTCGCTGAGATTTTCCGCCCAGGTTTCAAGGCCCGCTTTATAGACTTCGATTTCGGTCATGTCTTCGGTATCGCGGCTGACCAGATAGCTTAACGCCTGTTTGGGCTGCTCGGCGGTCAATAGCGCGGCGACGCTTTCATGCAGCATGTTCATAGCCAGGCCTGTGGAGGCGAGCACGGCCAAAACCGTCAGCGCCAGCCAATCCGGCAAGAAGCCGCACAGATAAACTATAGCGATGCTGATCAATAGAGTCAGTTTTATTAAGCCGATCACCAACAGCGCTCCGGACAAAATCCGGTCGCTGTAAAAACGCCGTTCAAACGCATTAATAAAATCACCCATCAATGCCACCGGGTGTTTGCAGGGGAATTCGCCCAAAATCATATCGATAAGATACGCCAAGGCCGCCAATTCAAAAAACATCGTAACACCTCATGCCTTTGCTTAACATTAAACGGTCAAAGCAAGCTTTGAACTCCGGTATCTGTATTTTTTGGAGTCCAAAGCTTGCTTTGCCTACATGGATGCAGGAGGTAGAGCAACGCAGGAGCAGTTGCCGAGGAGCGGAAGCTTTGAACTTTGTGATTCTAAGCATCAGTCCGCCTGTAACGCCTGCAAAATGGCGGCAATATCCAGGTTTTCCGCGACCATATCGGCAAAGCCCTGTATTTCAGCTTCGCGGTAGTTCGCATAGGCATAGCCCTGATACTGCGGGTTAATGGCTTTAAAGTAACCGGTGCGGAACGCATCGTCGTCAAATACGCCATGTACATGGGTGCCGGAGGACAGGCCGCCCTGATAGTACAGCGGGTACTTGTCCATGCGGCCGCAATGGATTTCATAGCCGCTGATCCCGGCGTATGAAAACAGCGGATACTGTCCGCGTGTGAGTATTTTAGGGCTTTGATAAATCACCGTATCGTCGATAAAATTCAAGCCCGCTTCCACAATCGCAGTTTCATGCTCAATCGCATCAGGGTCGTGCAAGCTCCGGCAAAGCATTTGATAGCCGCCGCAGATGCCGAACACCGGCTTATTGAAACGCAAAACCTCCTCGAACAAGCCCTGCTTTTTCAGCCACTGCAAATCGCGGATTACGGTTTTGCTGCCCGGCAACAACAGCATATCGAAGCTTTCCAGCGGGCGGTAATCATGGATCAATTCGACATAAAGCTCGGGGTCGCCCATCAACACATCGAGATCGTTATAATTGCTCAGGCCCGGATAGGCGATCACCGCAACGCGGATTTTGGCGTCATCCAGGCGCTGCCGGTAATTGCGTAGCGACTGGGAGTCTTCCATGTCGATATTCAGCGGCTTAAACGGCAGCACGCCTAAAACCGGAACGCCAAAGCGCTCGGCGATGATCTTTTCGCCCTCGTCGAAAAAACGCCGGTCGCCGCGAAACTTGTTGATCACCACCCCGATCAGATTGCTGCGCATGACCGGGTCCATCAGCTCCAAGGTGCCGTAAATCGACGCAAATACGCCGCCGCGCTCGATGTCCGCGACCAGGATGTTTTTGGTGTTGAAACTGTTGGCGACAAAGGTGTTGGACAAATCCTTGTTCAGCAAATTCAGCTCGACCGGCGAGCCAGCGCCTTCGGCAACGATCAGGTCATAGTCCTGTTGAAGCTCGGAAAATGCCAGCTTGACCTGAGCTTTCAATCTGTCGATTTCAGCGTAATAGGCCGCAATCGACTGGTTTTGATAAACCAGCCCGTTCACGATCACCTGCACCGACCCGTTGCCGTGCGATTTAAGCAGCACCGGGTTGAACAGGTAGCTTGGCTCGACGCGCGCGGCTTCCGCTTGCAGGCATTGCGCCCTGGAAATCTCCCGTCCTTCTTTGGTGACCGCTGAATTATTGGAGACGTTTTGCGCTTTGAACGGCGCGACCTTCAAGCCTTGGTCGGCAAAAATTCGGCACAAGGCCATGACCAGCGTGGTTTTACCGGCATCCGAACTGGTGCCGAAGACGGCTAATGGTTTCATCGTTGTCTACTTAAAAATGTTTTTACGTACCACGAAGAACATGAAGAACACGAAGAAATAAACTTCATGTGCTTCATGCCCTTCGTGGTGAGTTTTTTATTTATTAATGTTTTTAAAACTATGGGCAAGCCGGGCTATGGCGAGTTCATCCTTGACCGCAAAACGCACATGGCTTTCATCCAGGCCCTCAAAATTGTCGCAGACGCGGATTAAAATCCGCGACGGCTCCAGTTGTTGCTGCAACCGATAACCGCTGCCGCCGTCTGCCAAGCGCGCCAGCAGGAAATTGGCCTGGCCCGGATAAATCTTATCGAACAAACCGGAATGTTGCAGGGCATGATGCAGTAAATCGCGCAAATGCGCGGTCTGCCGACGGGTCCGTTCGATGAACGCGGTATTTGCCAGCGCCTGCTGCATATAGACCATGTCCAGGCTGGATAATTTCCACGCCGGTTCAAAGCGCCGCAGCTCCTTTATCGCCACCGTCGCCGCCAGGATAAAACCAATGCGGATGCCGGCGCAGCCGTAAAACTTGCTCAGCGATTTGATCAGATACAGTTTGTCGTAATGCGTTATGTGTTCTGCAACCGAATCGGCTTGGCTAAAATCCAGGAACGACTCATCGATGATGATCGTGCAGTCTGCCGCCTGCCATTTTTCCAACAAGTCCCGCAACTCATAAAGCCGGCCATCCGGCGTGGACGGGTTAACAAAAATCGCCGTGCTGTGTTGGGGAATATCCGCCATTATTTGACCGAACCGGTCAATATTATGCACCTTGCAACCCAGCTCGCCGGCGATATGCGCATATTCGCCGTATAAAGGCGTATATAACACCAGATCTTTCGGCTGCAAGCCGCGCAACAATGCGAAGATAGCCGCGCTCGCACCGTTAAACAGTTCAATATCGGCGCCCGCAGGAACCGGATAGCGCCGATCGATCGCCTGTTTTAGCTGGCCGTACTCAGGGTCGGCATACGGCGTAAGCTGGACGCTTTGCAGGCAGCTTAAATCGACCGCCTGCTCCGGGTTGATGTTGGCCGAAAAATCCAGCACCTGCTCCGGCCGGCAGCCGAGTCTCCGGGCGAATTGGTAAATATTGCCGCCGTGGTTCATCGATAACTTAAGTATCTGCCAAAGCAAGCTTTGGACTCCAGGCATTGGAGTACAAAGCTTGCTTTGTAATAGCTGCGAGCGTGGTTCATTATAAATTGATGTATTCGATGTAAAGATAATCGTCGGCCCGGCGCATTTTATGCACGGAACCCGAATCGATCCGCAGTTGGAATGAATTGGCCAAAGGCAGATTCAAGGCGCGCGCCAACAACGCGCGGATAACCCCCGCATGGGTTATCACCAAAACCTGCTTTGCTTCGGTGGCTAATAAATCCTGCCAAAAGCTGTCCGCACGCTGATACAAATCTTCAAAGTTTTCACCCTTTGGCGGAGCTGCACTGACAAAATTATCCATCCAATGCTGCAACACATCGGCCTCGATGTCATCAAAACGCTTGCCCTCCCACTCGCCGAAATCAAGTTCCTGCAAGCGCTGATCGGTGGTCACCGTATCCGAAAAGGTCTCGGCCAATTGCAGGCAACGCGTTAACGGACTGCTGAAAACCTTGCAGTCATCGTCAAACTCCGGCAGTTTGTCATGCAGGTTCGCCGTTTCATCCTCAAAGCTGGCCGCCAAGGGCACATCGCTTTGCCCGTAACACAGCCCCGGATCGGTAGCCGTCTGGGTGTGGCGAATTAAATAAATATCCATAAGGCACTCACGCTTAAATAAAAAACAGTTTCGGCGACTTGCTGGCTTGCGCCCAGGCAATCGCCGGTATAGCCGCCGATACGGCGGTAAAAATAACGACCCAGAAGGATAGTCGAAATCAATACAGGGATAATTGCCAGCGTACATAAAATCGGTAGTAACGCCAGCGGCAACAACGCGATGACGGCGGCAAAAGCCAACTCCCGGAAATTGGGTCGATAAACCGCGCCCGAGGCTTTGCTTTGATGTTCGCGCGCATATTCGTAACGCCCCATCAGCAACAGCGGCGACAAACGGCTGATGCTGTGCCCGGACAGCAACACAAAAGGTACAGCGGCAGGCATTGCGATTAACACGCTGATCTTCAGCATCAGCATCAACAGCAGCCCGAGCAAGCCGTAAACGCCAATATGGGAATCTTTCATGATCTCCAGAATGCGCTGTTTATCCATGCCGCCGCCGAAACCGTCGCAAACATCGGCAAAGCCGTCTTCATGCAATGCACCGGTCAGCAAAATACCGGCGATTAGCGCCAGGATCACCGCCGTAGTCTGAGGCCAAACTAAATCCGCCAGGTAAAATACCAACGCGCAGATGCCGCCAACCAGCCAACCGATCAACGGCAAGTAAACGGCTGCCTGAGGTAACTGCTTATAATCCAGAATTTGAGGATGGGGCAGGCGGTCGCATCGGTTCCCTACCGCTTGCGACACTTCCGCCATCCCTGGCAGTCGGGTGTAGAAGCTGAGGGCTAAAAGAAATAGCTTTAGATGGGGCATGGTTGTTATGCTCTATCTATCCAGTAATCGGGTTTTCGATGTAAGTGCGCCACAGCGATAGCAATAATTTTATCGGCACTTATGCCATATAAAATTCCATAAGGGGAACGTTTAACCAAGCAACGCCTTACATCTTTTTCAATCAAAATATAAGATTCTGGATAGGTAGCAATTCTCCTGATTGCCGCATCAAATTCATTTAAAAACAGTACCCCTAAATCTTTCTGTTGAGTTTCATACCATTCAAACGCTTGATCCAGTTCAATGTGCGCGGGCTCAAGGAATTCTATTTTCATTTGTATTTTTGCATAACCGCTTCGTAGCTTACTGTTTTCTGCTCACCCGCTTTATAGGCCTTCCATCTTTTTTGTGCCTCTTCACGCCAGATAGCATCGATTTCCGGGTTGGGCGTATCCAAATCGGCAAGTAATAATTCTGCTAAACGTAATTTTTCTAATGGAGGTAAACGGCTAACCTGTTGGTAAAGCTCTTGGCTGCTAAGCATGGTTGTATCTCCGAGAGTTTAAAAAGATAAATACAGCTTTAACCGATTTTAATGATCAACCCCAGCCTCAGCAAACGTCGCCATCTCGTTCAAAAACACGACAGCCGATTTCACCAGCGGGTAGGCCAATGCAATGCCGGAACCTTCGCCCAAGCGCAGTTCAAGATCCAGCAAGGCTTTTGCCTTGAACTGATGCAATAAAGTCTGATGTCCCTGCTCATTGGAAACGTGGCTGAACACGCAATAATCCAGCACTTGTGGATGCAGCCTGCCGGCGACTAACAGCGCTGTGCCGGCAATAAAGCCATCAACCAAAATAAGCATGCCCAGTTCGGCGGCTTTTAGATAGGCGCCAACCATCATCGCAACTTCAAAACCGCCGAACGTGGCCAACACGTCTAAAGGCTCTGTTGCGCCTCTATGCTGATTTAACGCCCGCTGCAATATCGTTACCTTATGTTGCAACTGCCTGTCGTTTAAACCGGTGCCGCGGCCTACGCAGCGCACTAACGACAGGCCGGTTAAACGGTGCATCAGCAATGCGGCGGATGAGGTGTTGCCGATGCCCATTTCGCCAAAGCCGATGCAGTTACAGCCGCCTTGATGTTGCCGCAGAACCTGATCCGCTCCCGCTTGCAGGGCTTTGCCGCATTCTTCGGCGGTCATCGCAGGATCGGTTAAAAAGTTTTGGGTGCCTTTACCGATTTTTGCATCGATCAGCTTGGGGTGGCTATCCAAATCAGCGTTGACGCCCGCATCGACAATCAATAGTTCTATATCGTGTTGCCGCGCCAAAACGCTGATCGCCGCGCCCCCGGCCAAAAAATTGGCGACCATTTGCGCGGTGACGGCTTGCGGATAAGCGCTGACCCCGGCTTCAACAATGCCGTGATCTCCGGCGAAAATGAGGATGCACGGCTTATTTAAACTGGGGGTCAGGTTGTTTTGACAGCGCCCGATCTGTAACGCCAGGGATTCCAGTTGCCCCAGGGAACCCAGCGGCTTGGTTTTCTGGTCGATTTTGGCTTGTAAAGCAGCGCTAAGTGTTGATTTGAGCGGGGGTATCACAAAATTTAACGGCACGGTGTATTCCAAACGTTTTCAAATAATAAATCTTTAAGGTCTTTACGATCAGCCCATTGCTCCTGTTCCAGCATCGGCCTGTCGTAGAATTTATCGACATGCCCCAGGCATAAAACCGCGAACGGCTGACTGTCTTCGGGCATGTTTAACAGGGTTTTCAGGGCCTCCGGCTCGAACATCGACACCCAACCGAGACCTATGCCTTCCGCTCTTGCCGACAGCCACATGTTTTGTATCGCGCAGGCCAGCGACGCCAAATCCATTTCCGGCAGGGTGCGGCGACCGAAGATATGGTGTTCCCGCTGCTCGCATAACGCAGCAACCAGCACTTCCGGGCATTCCAGTATGCCTTCCACTTTCAGCTTCATAAACTCGTCTTCGCGCTCGTCTAAGGCCTTGGCGGTCAGGATTCGTTCCTGTTCGACCAATGCGTGTATGGATTTCCGAAGGTCCGGGCAGCTGATGCGCATAAACCGCCACGGCTGCATAAAACCGACGCTGGGCGCGTGATGCGCGGCATTAAGCAGACGAAGCAACAGATCGTGCTCGATTGGGTCGGGCAAAAAATGGCGCATATCGCGGCGCTCATAAATGGCTCGATAGACTGCGGCGCACTCCGCGTCAGAGTATCGGTTTTGGGTCATGTTATAGGCGAAAGGCGAATGGCAAAGGGCAAAAAGCGTTTTTTTCGCCCTTTGCCATTCGCCTGATTGTATCAAACATTATACGGATGAACCGCCTCAAAACCATGCACTTTGGCTTTGGTGGTGAAAACCGGCGGCGTCCAGCCTCCCTGTTTTTGTCCGGCCAGGAATTCCGCCAACCATAAAGCCTGATTGCGTATCGGCAAAATGAAGGCGTAAAGCTTGCCGTTCGGCAACTCGGCCACATCGCCCAGCGCGTAAATGGACTCGTCACTGGTCTGCAAATACTGATTTACCTTGATGCCGCGACCTGTTTCTAATCCTGCAAGTTCCGCCAATTCGGTACGCGGTTTGAATCCGCAGGCGACTATCAATCCGTCGAACCAAGCCGTCGTCTCGGTTTTTACGCAAACCTTGTCCCCGGCAACTGCTCCCTGCGTTGCTCTCGGTCGCTGTTCCAGGCGCGATTCTACCTCCCCCATCCATGAGGTCGTACCTCCTGCATCCATGCAATCGTCTTCCTTGATAAATTCCTTTACGGCCTGATTTAATAAAACCTTAACGCCGGAATCCTGCAACACCTTAAGCAACAACGCCGAATCCTCGACCGCCAGTTGGCGTTCCATTAACCGGTCCATCGCATGAAACAGGGTGACCTTATCGCCCGCCGCCGCCAAATCGGACGCGACCTCGCAACCGATCAAACCGCCGCCGACAATCGCCCAGTCAGGGTGTTGGTTTTGACTTAAAAAACCCTGCCGGAAGTTACGCAAGGCTTTCAAATCGACCAGGCTGTTCAGGCAAAAAAACAGCTTCTCATAAGGCCTGAACGGCGGAGGAATAAACGCGGAAGAACCCGGCGCAAGTATCAGCTTATCGTATTGCAGCTCTTTTTCCTGGCAGGGGCCGTTAATCGCAATGGATTTATCAACACGATTAATGGCCGTTACTTCTACGCGGCACAGCACATTGATGTTGTTCTCGCGCAACTTATCAAAAGGCTTCAGGATGATGGATTGTTCAATATCAGCCTTGCTAAAGCCGCGGGACAGCAGCGGACGCGAATAATAGCCGTCTTGCTCCCTGGTGACCAGCGTAATCTCGTCTTCATCGGCCGATAACGCGCGGTACTTCTCGGCGAAGCTGACACCGGCCACGCCTGAGCCGATTATGACAATCCGCATACCGTTCTCCTCTAAGGATTGATTAGCCTAGCAAATCATATTCGCTTTTTTCCACGCCGCACTCCGGGCAGCGCCAATCGTCGGGAATATCTTTCCATAAAGTGCCCGGCGCAATGCCTGAATCCGGATCGCCTTCCGCCTCATCATAAATATGGCCGCAAACGCCGCACTGGTATCTTTTGTAATCAGACATAATTATTTCCCGTTAATGTTTAAACCACGCCTGACTTTAACAGGTCTATTTTAATTTTCAATCCGAATCTACAGCTTTCAATCGATACAAGGCCGAAATATCCTCATCGCCGTAGCCTTCCGCCATTAACCTCTCGTAATCGGCAATCGTCATGTCGATCAGCGTGGCCGATGCGCCGGATTGCTTTGCCATGTTTTGACAGATTTTCAGGTCTTTATGGTGCAGCGCAAGTTTAAAGCCCGGCGCGAAGATGCCCCGGGTCATCGTGGAGCCGCGATGCTGCAAAAACCAGTTGCCTGATGCGCCGCCGGAGATGACTTCGATCACTTTTTCCATCGGCAAACCCTGAGCCTGCGCAAAAGCCAGTGCTTCAGTCACCGCCTGATTGATGCCTGCGCCCATGATTTGGTTGACCGCTTTGGTGGCTTGGCCTGAACCGGTTGCGCCCATGTGCATGATGCGCCCGGTCATGGCCTCCAGCACCGGACGGGCTTGTTCCAGCGCATCCGAATCTCCGCCGACCATCATCGCCAGCGTGCCGTTTTTAGCGCCTTCCACGCCGCCGGATACCGGCGCATCGAGAAAAGCCGCCTGTTTTTCGGCCAGCATGGCGGCGGCTTGTTTGGCGGTGTCGCTGCCGACCGTGGACATGTCGACGACGACAGTGCCGGGGCTGACGGTTTTGGCTATCGCCTCAACCATTGCCAGCACATCCTGATCGGCGGAAACGCAAATCAGCACTATATCGACATTCGCGGCGAGCTCTTCCGGCCGATGGTAGGCTATCACATCCAGTTCTTCGGACAGGCTTTTCGCCTTTGCCGCCGTGCGGTTATAAACGCCGGTCAAGTATCCGGCCTTGGCGGTATTTCTCGCCATGCCGATGCCCATCGCACCCAAACCGATCATGCCTGCTTTCATGTTGTTTTCCAAGATTGTTTAATGCCGATAAATCACAAAAGTTTAACCAGCGTGGCAATAACGGCCGCTTGAGCGACTAACGCCCCTGCCATCCATTTAATTAAGATCGACCTTAAGATCGGAAGTTACCTTGTCTATTTTTGCTTCCAGGCGCAATTCCATTTCTCTCAGGTCACGGGCGCTAGCCAAATCAGTTTCACCTTGCGCGATTTTATAAAGCACCAGAAACTGCCTCGGCTTGCTTGGCCTCAAAACCGGCAGCAATTAGTTTGCTGATAAATTGGTCAGTGTCGAATGTAATAGCAGTCATAAAAACTTCCTGAAATAATGATTTGTTTGATACAGGTAAATCTACATTTAATGGATGGTGTAAGCAACCCGATTCCACGATGCCACACGATTAATGAATTCGAAAATCGCGTAGTTCGTATGTAGCGAGCGGGATACAAGATCAGAGCTATTAGCCCCGGATTCCTCAAGCACCATCCAGGCCACTTGCTATTTTTGGGGAGAGTGGATGGAAGTGTTATGCCTCAAAATTCAGAAATTCAATTAATCGCGCAACTTCTCTTGGCGGGCGATTTAAAGGTTTTACTGTTTTAACGGTGACTGAAGCAGTACAACGCTTACCAATTACAGATTTAGACGCAGTTTCAAACTGCTCTACAGCTTCTTTTGTTACCGATCCATAAACGTGGTTGCCGGAATCGTCAATTATTTCAAATTTTCGATGTTCTGGTAGCAAACCTTTAAGTACCCCGGAAACTTCTGTAGTATCTTCATCGATCATTGTCGCTTCTGTCCTGATTTTTCCGCGATGTACTGCGGCGCTATCAAGGACAATATCTAAATCACCTTCCACTACTCGGATAGTGGCAGCATTAGAATCTAAGTTGAAAAACATATCTTTAAGAGCATGTAATGTCCTAGCGTCCAATTCATCTACTAAATTCTCAAATACCGCTTCATCTTGTGCTGCGGTATCACGTAAAAGGCGTGTTGCTTTGTCAATGACAAGGCTTAACTCTGACGCTTCCAGTTCAGTTTGTTCGGACATTTCATCTAATATGAAACCAAACGAGCCTCGAGCCAGACCAGTTACCATTAATTCCGACTGAGCTTTAAACGGTACTTTACCTCTAGTTCCAAGTTGGCCAATTTCACTCTTAGCAAAAGTTTTTGATACCAAATTTTGGAATTGCTCTAATGCTTTTCCTGCAAAATCAGCCGCTATTCCTTTAGACCCTACACAGGCTTTCCTCCAAAGAAAATTGCTACGCTCGCGCTGTTATCTTGTATGGTTATACAGAAAGCGCACCCCCTAATTCATGTAACATGGAGGCTACAGGTAGATGACCTTGACGCTGCATATCTTCTAACACTTGGCCCATCCCGTCAAATTAAAAGCCAGCGAGTGCCCTGCGGGATGTCTGATCCTGCAATAAAGCCATCATGCGACAGCGTTATGAAAAATATGACTTATGCGAATTGACTATTCATAGGAATAGCATCAATGAAGTACGCATTTTCATGCATAAATGGCGCGCCCGAGACGATTCGAACGTCCGACCACAGCCTTCGGAGGGCTGTACTCTATCCAGCTGAGCTACGGGCGCGTAGGGTGTATTCTAACCGATCGGCGCTGCAATTACGACAACATTGTTTTCAAATGCGCCAAACTCGCTTTGCCGCGCTCTTTGATGACTTCCGGGGCCAGCTGTTTTTTGTTGACCCATTCCAGGTCGTCTTCGGGCAATTCGCTTAAAAACCGGCTGGGTTCGCATTCGGCGACTTCGCCGTAACGTTTGCGATGAGTGCAGTAGCTGAAGGTGCAGGTGCGCTGGGCGCGGGTGATGCCAACGTAGGCCAGACGGCGCTCTTCTTCTATATTGTCGGTTTCGATGCTGTTTTGATGGGGCAGGATGTTTTCTTCGATGCCGATCAAAAATACATGTGGAAACTCCAGTCCCTTGGCGGCGTGCAGGGTCATCAGGCTGACCTGGTCGCTGGCCTCGTCTTCCTGATTGCGTTCCATGATGTCCATCAGCATGATTTTGGCGACGATTTCCGCCAGCGGTTTTTGGCCGTCGGTTTCCTTGTCGGCGATGCGTTTTAGCCATTCGACCAGCTCGTAGACATTTTTTAGCTTGCGGTCGGCGGAGTCCTTGGTTTTGCTTTCTTCCTGCAAATGCTGCGGATAGCCGATTTGATCGATGAACTGTTCGATGACTGCAAAGGTATCGCCCCGCTCGATACGGTCTGCAGTGTCGATGACCCAGTCGCGGAATTTTGTTAGCCGGTGCATGGCTTTTTCGGATAGTCTTTGGCTCAAGCCGAACTCGGTGCTGGCCGCAAACAGGCTGATATGCCGCTCGTTGGCGTAGGCGCCGAGCTTTTCCAAGGTGCTCGGGCCGATTTCCCGTTTCGGGGTGTTGATTACGCGCAAAAACGCCGCGTCGTCGTCCTGGTTAACGAACAGGCGCAGGTAGCCGAGGATGTCCTTGATTTCCGAATAGGCGAAAAACGAGGTGCTGCCGCTGATGAAATACGGGATATTGTTTTCCCGAAGGCCCTTTTCGAACAAGCGGGACTGGTGGTTGCCGCGATACAAAATCGCATAATCCTGATAATTGCTGCCGGTCTTGAACTTGTGATGGATGATCTCGGACACGATCTGCTGGGCTTCGATCTGTTCGTCTTTATGGCTTAAAACCCGTAGCGGATCGCCGTAGCCCAGTTCGCTCCACAGGCGTTTTTCAAAAGCGTGGGGGTTGTTGGCGATCAGCTGGTTGGCGACTTTCAGGATGCGCTGGGTGGAACGGTAATTCTGCTCCAGCTTGATGACTTGCAGGCGGGTGTAGTCTTTTTGCAATTGCGCCAGATTTTCCGGCTGCGCACCGCGCCAGGCATATATGGACTGGTCGTCGTCGCCGACCACGGTAAACCGGCCCAGGTTACCGGCGATCAGGCGCACCAGCTGGTATTGGGTGATATTAGTATCCTGGTATTCGTCGACCAGCAGATAGCGGATCTTGTTTTGCCACTTTTCCAGGATGGCCGGGTGTTGCTGGAACAGCAGCACCGGCAACAGAATCAGGTCGTCGAAATCGACCGCATTGTAGGCTTTCAGGCTGCGGGTGTAGTCGATGTACAGGTTGGCCGCCGGGTATTCGTTGGCTTTTGCGATGGTCACGGATTGTTCCGGCGTGACAAAGGCATTTTTCCATTGGCCGATCTGACGGGAATAAATATCGATGTTGTCGATGTCGCAATCTTTTGCGCCGTGGCTGATTAGGTTGCGCAGCAAAGTGTGCTTGTCCTGCTCGTCAAACAGGGTCAGACCTGATTTATAGCCCAGCGTCTTGGATTCCGCGCGCAATATGTCCAGGCCCAAGGAATGGAAGGTCGATACCCGCAGGCCGCGCTGTTGCTTGTCATCCAGTAGCTTGGATACTCGGCTTTTCATTTCCCGCGCGGCTTTGTTGGTGAAGGTTACCGCCGCGATATGCCGCGCAGGCAGGCCTTGCTTGACCAGGTAAGCGATTTTTTCGGTAATCACCCGCGTCTTGCCGCTGCCCGCTCCGGCCAGCACCAATAAGGGATGATCAATCGCTTTAACAGCGGCTTGTTGTTGGGGGTTTAATTTGGACATTGATACTTTGTGTGATTAGCCACGTTAAAGCGGCGAAGCTTTTTT
>JALNYY010000139.1 GCA_023229605.1 Methylobacter sp. | reverse complement strand
GCCGAAACGGCCGCACAGGCGGCAGCTGAAAGCGAGACGTCTGCGCGGACGGCGCAAGATTGTGCAGGACAGGCCCAACAACAGGCTGAAAATACCGGTAACCTAGCTCAGGATGCAACCGGCAACGCCCAAACAGCAGCTCAGGCAGCCATTAAGGCGGAGAATGACGCGCAACAAGCCGCTCAATTTGCCAGTCAGGCTCAAACATCCGCTGATGCGGCCTATCAGGCAGCGGGGCAATCCCAGGAACACGCCGGCCAAGCGGCCCAATTTAGTGAACAGTCGACCAGTCTCGCCCAACAAATTGGACAACAGCTCAGCGAAGCGCAAACTTCTATGGATAGAATACGGGGACTTCATCGTCAGGCCGAGTTTGTATTGTCACAACTGCAACAAGCGCTTTCGGAAACTCAAGAGGCCCAGCACCAGGCTGAACAGGCGCGTGCCGATGCCCAGCGGCTACGTGATGATGCGCAGTCGTTACGGGATCAGACACGAGAAGCTTCAGCTCGCACTCTGGAACATTCCCGTAGCGCCGAACAAGCCGAAGCCGAGGCTAGCCGCGCCGTCGAAGATACCAAAAATTCAATGTTCGAGGCGCGGGCCGTGTTGTCGCGTGCGTTCTCTGCGGTTAAGTGCGGTTAAGTAGTAGAGCGACCCAGAGGCGTAGGTTGGGCAACATCTTTTCGTTGCCCAACATTTTGGTATCCGTTAGCGGAATGATCGTGGTCAAATCTGAGATCCGCCGCTATGAAACATCGTAATGTTGGGCATAAAAAGCATGCCCAACCTACAGCGCTGTAAAAACGTTAAGGCCGGGGTTGCAAACCCCGGCCCGCTTGAGTTGTGGCTCGCTATCGCTCACACAATCTAGCCTTATTCGTTAGGCAGTTTATTGCAACCATATAAACCAAACCCAAAGGACGAGTGATGAACATAGCGAAAGATAAAAAGCTTTTTCGATATATCTCATATACCAAGGCAAGGTATAAAAGGATGGTACGCTGGCTGCGGCTTCATGGTTTCCCCGTAACTTATGCGTTTCTTTGTCGCACAAATTGCGAACAATTCCTTTCACAAGCATTGATTCACCGGATACGGCGATTGCACCAAATAGGATACCAACTGCATTTGCTGTTAGTGCTGCCTTTAGAACAAGAAGCGGAAGCTCAGCATACGATTTTCCAAAAAGAACATTTGCCGTCAGTGAAAATGCTCCAGTCGCGATCAGCATCAGCCAGCGAAAGTAGGCATGACCCTTTTCGGTTCTTTGTTCTGAATACTTATCGAGTTGATCTAGTGCCATGTCTGCCTAACGTAATATATACGACATCGATTGTCGTATAAAAAAATCGTGTTGTCGTATATGCTTCATAAATTCGTATGATTGTATGTTTTTATTAAGCCAACTTTACAGCAACAGGACATATCGCACAAACAAATACGACACCATCAACACCCAAAAACTCACCCCCCCAACAACGCCAAATATTCCTCTTCGCTGATTACCCGCACCCCCTTTTCGGTTGCGGCGGCGATTTTTGCAGCGCCCACATCAGAACCGGTAACCAGAAAATCAGTCTTCCCAGTAACTGATGCGGCCACTTTTGCACCCAAGCGTTTAGCCTCTTTGCTCATGTCATCTCGCTTGCCGTGGACCATGGTGCCGGTAAAGACGATGGTTTTTCCGGAAATCGGGCTGATGTTTTGCTGCTGCTCGGCGATTAACGGCGTTGGCATTAAATTAAAACCCAGCCGGTAGATTTGCATGAAATCGGTTTTGATTTTTGCCAGGCATTCAACCACTGCGGCACTGGTTTTCTCGGCGAAGCCCTCGATATTGATCACGTCTTCAACGGTCAGCTTGAAAATATCCATCAGGTGATGATGTTGCAGCAGGCGCTCGCAGTTACCCAGACCCATCCGGTGAATGCCGAAAGCGCCGAGGAATCGCCAGTCTTCTATCGCTTCGGTTTGGCTGCGTTGCAATTGATCCAGCAGGTTTTGCGCGGTTTTGTCGCCAAAGCCCATTGCTTGCAATTGCTGCATATCCAGCTGATAAACGGCGTAAACCGAATCGATGCCGCAAGCGTGGAGTTTTTCCACTGTTTTCCCCCCGAAGCCGTCGACATTCGCCAGGGTCCTAAAAAAATGCTCGATGGTGTTTTCAATTTGCGCTGGGCATTTCGTGGTGTTCAGGCAATAAAGGTAATCGCTGTCCCAAACCAGCTCGCTGCCGCAACTGGGGCAATGCTCAGGGATTTGTGGTGTTACCGGAGTAATGACCCGCTCGATTTTGGGTATCACCAAGCCTGAGCGCGTCAGTTCTATCAACGTGCCCTTACCGATACCCAGTTCCTTGACCATGCCGTAATGATGAGCCGTCGCCCTGGAAATCACCGCGCCGCTGAGTTTGGTCGGCGTCAGCTCGGCGACCGGATTGACCCGGCCCGAACGGGAGGTTTGCGGGGTGACTTTAAGCACCACAACTTCGGCGGTTTCGACATTGCTTTTATAGGCAATCTGCCAGCGGTGATGGTGCCGCGTTGCGCCCATGTACTGTTTTAATTGCTCATTACCCACCAGCTCGAAAACCACGCCGTCCACATCATAATCGACCAATGTGTATACTTTTTCGATGACATGGTCGAAATCGGCCAGCACTTCGGCTGCGGTGCCTTGCCAACCGGGCAACTGGGCGAACGGGAAAAACACCGCCGCATGGTTTTGTATGGCTTCCAACGCATGTTGTTCCAGGTCTTTTTCTTTGATGATGCTGGCCTGGAAGTTCCGGGAGTTTTCAAAATACTCGGCCAGATGGCTGTTGAAATAAGTCTGGCTGACCACGATTTCACCTGCGCCCTGCCCTCGTTTGCCGTTGCCGCCGACTTTCAAGCCGCGTTCGAAAACCCGACTGATGTCGGTGCCTTTGCGGCCGTCGCCGCGCGTGTACAGCATCTTTCCGTCATCGTAAGCCGCATAGCCGTCCAGCTTGGGTGTGGCTCGGATTATCAGCGTGGAAAAATCCGCGTTACAGTCTTCGACGGCTTTTTCCAGCCGGGACAGCCATTTTTCAATGCCGCTTTGGCTATAGGTTTTTTCCGTTGACAGCATAGGCTCCGGCAACGCGACGGTCTTGCCGACAAAACCGGCTTCCGGTTCGACGGTTTCTAAATACGGATGGTGCGGGTGGCGTTTTTGCAGTTCGGCCAGGAAAACAAAGTCATAGTCCGCGTCGGAAATTAGCGGCTCGCCGCCGCGATACAGTGCGTTGCAGACCTGCAGAAACTCAAGCAGCTGTTCGTCTGTCAGTTCTTTGGGGTTAGCCTGTGTTGCGATTTGAGCGATATGATCAGGGGGCAACTGGAGCGATTCCAGGTCGGCTTGCTTGAGGATTTTTAATTGCGTTTTGCTGAGAGATGGCATCTAGATAGTCTCTGGATATGAAGCCGTTTTTTGATCTATTTACGTCCTTGTATTCTGGATTCCGGCAATCCCTGCCGGAATGACGATAATATAGGTTGCGTGGAAACCTATGGCTTTACGCTAGTTCCCAAGCTCCAGCTTGGGAATTCAGCACTGGAAGCTCCAGCTTCCTGTCTCGCAAAGCTAGAGTTTCGACATCTGGGTTCCCAAGCCGGAACTTGGGAACCAGAACAAATCCCTTACGGTTATTGAAATTACAAACTCTGGCGAATGGCCTGAACGGTCGCATCGGTCAGCGGCTGTCTTCTATGATCGAGAATCACGCCGTCCAGTTTCGCGGCCAACAGGTTGATGGTTTCTATGTAATCGTCAAAAACTGCTGTTGCATTGTCCAATGCTTCCGGCTGCATGAAGAACACGATGCCGGGGCAGTAAAACTGGTCTAAATCTTTTTCCGGGAATGTGCCCGGCTCGACGATACAGGCCACGCCGAAATCGACCAGCCGGTTTTCGTCCAGGCGTTCGAATATTTTCAAACTGCCGTATTCAAGCCCGACCATTTCAAAGGCCTCAACCAGATCGGCGCCGTTAAAATCCTCGTCCGCCTTGGTAATGATGCTGAACTGGATAATGGCCGGTGCGGCGGCGCGTGGCGGCGGCTCTACATCGTCATCATCCTGTTCATAGTAATCCTCGTCTTCATCATCATAATAGCGATCCGGTTTGTCATGGGCATGATGAGCGCCGACGTTACTTTTTGCCGCTGCTCCTAGCGGGATAATATCGAAGTCGTCCCTGATGTCCCTGTGGGTATCTGTCGCCAACAATTCATCGTCATCGTCGATCTCGTCATCGTAAAACTCCAACTCTTCCTGGGCTTTTTTATCTTTTATATAAGCCCAGACCAGCATGCCGATGACTACAACCATACCGGTTGCAATAATTACAATTCTTAATATTTCTTTATCCATTAGTTTTCCGCCAGACTAACTGCTTCTTCAATATCAACTGCGACCATCCGGGACACGCCCGGCTCCTTCATAGTAACACCTGCCAGCTGTTTTGCAATTTCCATAGTCACTTTGTTATGGGAAATATACAAAAACTGCACGGATGCCGACATTTCTTCGACCATTTTTGAAAACCGCCCGACATTAGCATCATCCAGCGGCGCATCGACTTCGTCCAGCAAGCAAAAAGGCGCGGGATTGAGTTCGAAAATCGAGAACACCAATGCGACCGCCGTTAACGCCTTCTCTCCGCCGGACAGCAAATGGATGGAGCTGTTTTTCTTGCCGGGAGGCCGGGCGATAATATTTACGCCCGATTCCAGTTCGTCCTGTTCAGTCAGCTCCAGGTAAGCGTGACCGCCGCCGAACAATTTGGGAAACTTCTCCTGCAAGCCTGTGTTTATTTTATCGAATGTTTCCTTAAAACGCAGCCGGCTTTCCTTATCGATCTTGCTGATCGCCTGATCCAGGGTTTGCAAGGCTTCGATTAAATCGGCATGTTGCTCGTTAAGAAAATCCATGCGTTCGGACTGCGCCTTGTATTCCTCTATCGCAGTCAAGTTAATGGTACCCAATCTTTCGATTTGAGCCAACAAGTCGTCAGCCGTCCTTTTCCAGCTGGACTCTTCCGCCTGTTCCGGCAGGTTTTGCAGCACTTGTTCGACATCCGCATCGATTTCTTTAAGCTGTTCGTTGACGGTTTGTGATCGCACTTTGCTTTCCTGCAATTCAAAACGGATCGTGTCCAACGCTTCTTTTTGCTTTTCCAGGGCGCGTTGCGTCTTGATGTGTGCTTCGGATAGCTGCGTTATTTCCGCTTCGAGGTCTTCCTGAAGCTGGCGTTGTTTTTTCAGGCGTGCCTCCAGCTGCTCTTTATCCGCACTCATCTGCTCCAACTGCTTTTTTTCCTGATCCATCGGGGTCAGCGTTTGATGCAGATTCTTCTCCAGCTCGGCAATGCGCAGGACCGACTGCTGGTGTTGCAGCTGTAAACGATCCAGCTGTTTGCCGGTTAAAGTTTCGGAAGACCGCAACGATTCAATCTGCGACTTGATGCTGTAAACCTGTTGCCTGGCTTCATTGGCAGCCTGGTCGATACGCTGTTGCTCGGATTGCAGTTCCTGATTCAATGCTTCCAGATCCTGCTTTTTTTGCTCCTGCTCGGCCATAACCTGTTCGGCCTGCTCCTGCATCATCTGGGATTCGGCGATTGTCTCGGCATTTTCGGCAGCCTCGCGGCTTATATCGTCAATATCGTTGCAGACCTGTCCCAGACGGCGTTGCTGATGTTCCAGCCGCGCCGAATGCGCGCTGAACTCGGCGCTCTTTACCGACAGTTCGGCGCCGAGACTATTATCCTGTTGCTGTATCGATTCGCGGGCGGCTTCCGCGTCTTTCAAGCCGGTCTCGACGGTTTCAAGCCGGTCTTCAAAGGCTTCAATTTCGCTGTGCAGTTCTTCCTGACGCTGCTTTAACAGACGCAATTCTTTCTCGCGCTGTAACACGCCTGTTTTACTGTCTTTGGCGCGGATTATCTTGATCCAGCCCGAACCGAACCAGGTGCCGTCCGGGGTGATGACCGATTCATGCGGTTCCAGTTGAGCGGATAAAGCCCGCGCCGTTTCGGTATCGTCGGCGCAGTAAACCCCGGACAGCAAGTTGCTCAAATCCCACGGCGCTTTTACTTTATCCAGCAAACTGGTGTAGGTCGGGTTAGCGCTAGCGTAGCCCGACGATTTAATACCAGTCTCAATCAGCATCACCGACTCATCGGTCAACCGCTGCAAGCCCGGTATAAGCTGATCGGCGCTTTCTATACAAATCGCCTCAAGGTAACTGCCCAAAACCGTTTCCACCGCCTTATCCCAGCCAGGCTGCACGTCCAGAAATTCGGCAAGACGCCGATTTTCGGTCAAATCCACGGACGCCAGCCATGCGCTCAGATGCTTGTTGTCTTTGCCCATTGCATGTTGCTGCAATAATTCCAGCGAGGTGATTTTGCCTTTGACGCTTTGCATTTCCGACCGGCGCGTATGCAGTTCTTCATGGTACTGTTTAACCTGCTGCCGCTGCTCGCGTATCTGCTGATGAAGATCTTCAAGCTGCCGGTGCAGCTCGGCGCGCTGCGTCTCAATGATTTCGATGCCGGTATCCAGGGATTCAATCTCGCTTTGCAAATCGCCGGCCTCCAGCTCGCTGCGCTCGCTGTGCAGTTTATCCAGACGGATTTGCAGCTGGCGATTCTGGTTTTCCAGCTGCACAGATTTTACCCGTTGCACTTCGGCCTGTTCTTTATAGCTGGAACTGGTCGTCCGGTATGCTTCCCATTGCTCCTGCCAGGAGCCTCTTTGGTCCTGCACTTCCTGCTGGCTGTATAAAACGTCTTCCTGCCGTTCCTCCGCAACAATTAACGCCTCTTCCGCTTCAAACAGGGCCTGCTTGATTTCTTCCAGTTGCTGCACATCGGCTTCGAGCTCTTTTAACGACTGGTCGGCTTGCTGGCGCAAGCGGTTAATTTCAATTGCGGTTTGTTCGCGGCTGCTTTCACTGTGCTTGATGGTCTGTTCCAGGCCGCTGACTTCGGCGACGATCTGGTAATAGTCGCCCTGAATGCGATTAGTCTGCTGTTGCTGGGTCTTGTGTTCGGCACGTTTTGCTTCGATGTTGCTATCGATGTCGCGCAATTCCACAAACAAACGGTTATGCTCGTGAGCCACTTCCTGCAATTTTTCATCCAATTGCTTTGCGGCCTGATGATAGGTGTTCCAGCGCATCGCCAACAGTTCCAGCTTGAATTGGCGTTCCTGTTTTTTAAGCTCGGTATATTTTTCGGCTTTTTCGGCCTGTTTTTGCAGATGCTTGATTTGCTTTTCGACTTCGTCGCGCAAATCGTCCAGCCGCTCCAGATTTTCACGGGTATGTTTCATCCGGGTTTCGGTTTCGCTGCGGCGTTCCTTGTATTTGGAGACGCCCGCCGCTTCCTCGATATGAACCCTTAATTCATCCGGCTTGGCTTCAACCATGCGGGAAATAGTACCCTGCTCGATGATCGCATAGCTTCTTGAGCCCAAGCCCGTACCCAAAAAGATGTCGGTAATGTCTTTGCGGCGGCAGCGCGAACCGTTCAGCATGAACACGGACGTGCCGTCACGGCTGATCTGGCGCTTGATCGCGATGGTATCGTATTGGGAGTATTCGCCGCAGAGCTTGCCCTCGGTATTGTTAAATACCAGCTCGACCGAAGCCGTGCTGACCGGTTTGCGTCCCGATGAGCCGTTAAAGATCACATCGGCCATGCTTCCGCCGCGCAAATGCTTGGCGGAGCTTTCGCCCATCACCCAGCGCACCGCATCGATAATATTGGATTTGCCGCAGCCGTTAGGCCCGACGATGGCGGTCAGATTACCGCTGATCGGTATGACCGTTTGATCAACAAAGGATTTAAACCCCGCAAGCTTGATTTTTTCCAGCTTCATAGTACTGGTATGAATATCCGAACAGTTGAATTAAAATAGCCGAGTATTATTAACGATACGCGCCAAAGTTTCGACTTTTTTATACACATCCTTTATTTATAAGTAAAAATGACTACACAACCAAGCAAAGATCTGGAAACTTTCGACAACCCGAAACCAGGCCGCGATTACACGATCCGTATCGACGTACCTGAGTTCACCTGCCTGTGTCCAAAAACAGGCCAGCCGGATTTTGCCACCATCCAGATCGAATACATCCCCGCAGCGCTGTGCGTGGAACTCAAAGCCCTTAAGCTGTACATGTGGGCATTCCGCGACCAAGGCGCATTCCATGAAGCCGTCACCAATGAAATCCTCGACGACCTCGTTGAAGCCATAGCCCCCAACTTCATGCGTATCCGCGCCGAATTCAATGTGCGCGGCGGCATCTACACCACCGTCGTCGTCGAACACAGAAACCCTAACTGGCAAGCGCCGGAACCGGTTACGCTGCCGTGATGGATAATGGCTAAGACCTATTACACCTCGGACATTGCCGTCGCATTAAAATACGACGGTAAAAATGCGCCCAAGGTTACCGCCACAGGCACGGGGCTTACCGCAGAACAAATCCTGGCAATAGCCGAATACCACGGAATACCGCTGCAAACCGAGCCGGAACTAGCAAGAATCCTGGCTCAAATTCCGCTAGGCGATGAAATCCCCAATGAACTCTATGTCGCCGTCGCGGAAATCATCGCTTTCGCGTATTTCTTAAGCGGCAAAACACCCGATAATTACCAGCCATGAATTTTAAAGAAGCCCTGACTACCCTGCCCCAATACGTTTTACCGCATCACGCCCTGTCCGCGATGATGAGCAAGTTGACCCACTGCGAAAACAGATCCTTTAAAAACCTGTTTATCAAGCAGATCATCAAGCATTACGGCGTCAACATGGACGAAGCGCTGGAGCGGGACATCAACGCCTACAAGAGCTTTAACGACTTTTTCACCCGCGAACTAAAACCCGGCGTTAGGCCGCTCAGCACAGAAAGAAACGCGATCGTCTGCCCTGCCGACGGCGCAGTCAGCCAGGCCGGAGACATTACCGACGGCCAAATCTTCCAGGCCAAAGGCAAAAGCTTTACCGCAACCGATTTGCTGGGCGGCGATGCAGCCCGCGCCGAACCGTTTAACAACGGCGTATTCACCACCATCTACCTGTCGCCCAAAGACTACCACCGCCTGCACATGCCGCTGACCGGCACCTTAAGAGAAATGGTGCATATACCCGGCCGCTTGTTTAGCGTCAATACAGCCACCACCAATTCCGTTCCGGGATTATTCGCCAGAAACGAGCGCGTCGCGGCAATTTTCGACACGGAAATCGGCCCGATGGCTTTGGTGCTGGTCGGAGCAATCTTCG
Organism: Methylobacter sp.; assembly: GCA_023229605.1. Lineage (GTDB taxonomy): Bacteria > Pseudomonadota > Gammaproteobacteria > Methylococcales > Methylomonadaceae > Methylobacter_A. Next base: position 1,292 of record JALNYY010000139.1, on the reverse strand, counting down.
TGTCCAGTGTGGAAACCGTCTGGCACGGCGTGGTCACGCCGCCAAGCGTTACTGAAGTGCAAAGCCGGCAGTATGGCGATGATGCGCCTACGTTGAAAATCGGCGAAGAAATGGGACGGTTTAATATGGGCTCTACGATTATTGTTTTGTTTGGCAAGGATAAGGCGCAGTGGGATGCCGAGTTTAAAGCGGGGAAGACGGTTAGGTTGGGGGAGTTGATTGGTCGGGTGCTGGATAATCCCTGAATAAGAAAGTTTCGGAGGTGTATTTTTATTTGCGTGAAAAGGTTGCTATCAATGCTTCAACATATATAGTATCTTGCCTAACGGTTCTCAGGAGTTGTGTTATACACCTGCGATTGAAAAATAATATACATCTAAAAAGGTGTCTACTTAGCGTTTATGCATTTCTTTAGGCACCTATGAGCAGAAAGTCATTCATCGAATCTCAAGGCGCAACGTGCCGGAACTGGAACTGGAGTTGGTCCTTCATCAACGAGAAGGAGAAGTTCATTATTTTCGGGGCTTGGGACAAGAACACAGAAGGAAGCACAGCCTTAGTTCTTGATGAGGCATGGGAACGAAATTACGCGGGGAGAAAGAACCCGGCCTACCCGGAAGCCAGAGAGCATATTCGTCTTGTTGAGGAAGAAGGATACTCCCTGAAAACGTTTCCAATCATCTACTCGGATGAACGAAAGGATGAAAACGGTATTGGCCCTGCAACCATTAAAGGGTTCGTGCCGGAACTCACATCAAAACTTCTTAAAAGGGTCGGGGGGAAGTGGTATGCCTCAGACGGCATCCTCTCACCTCAACTGCCCGAGGAAGTAGAGCACCCCGAGAAATATATTGAGGGCACATCACGCATCGTATCTATCAATGCATACGAACGAAATGCAAAGGCCCGGGCGGCGTGCATAAAACACTACGGGGCAACGTGTATTGTTTGCGGTTTCAATTTCCAAGCCGTATACGGCCAGATTGGGGCTGGTTACATTCATGTGCATCACTTGGTGCCGTTGTCAGAGATCAAGAAGCAGTATGAGCTAGACCCCGTCAGGGACCTAAGGCCAGTATGTCCAAACTGTCATGCAATCATTCACAGTACACAGCCTGCCCTGACCATCGAGCAATTGAAAGGCCACTTAGGCCGTAACGAAAATGCATAACGAATAAGGTTAGATTGTGTGAGCGATAGCGAGCCACAATCTGAACCGGTTGTTGGACAAGCCCGGTGGAAGTCGGAAGGTCGACTTTATTATAAGAAAATATCTTTTCGGATTTTGTCAG